>DAOUSK010000156.1 GCA_030627265.1 Methylococcaceae bacterium | reverse complement strand
TCACTTGCCACTGAGTGCCTTATTGTTGCTGTGTACGAAAACAAGCAATTAAGTCCTTCTGCTAGCACGCTAGATTCATTAACTGACGGCCTAATCACAAAGATTATTGAGCGTGGTGATATTAAAGGCAAGGTTGCTGATGCTTTATTAATTAACTACTTACCAAAAACAGACATAAAACGTGTTTTATTAGTCGGTTTAGGTGATGCAGATAAATTAACGGCTAAAGATTTCCGTAAAGCCGTCAACAGCGCAGCAAAAACTTTAAACTCAACATCGATTAGCAATGCCGTTTGTTGTTTAACTGAAAATAACGTTAACAACCAAGATCGTACATGGAATGCACGCCAAATTGTAGAGGCTTTTGATGCAAGTCTCTATCAATTTGATGCTTGTAAAAGTAAGCCTGCTGACAAAGCCGCGTTAATCCAACTTAGCCTATGCAAAATTGATGATAGCGATGCGGTGCAAACTGGAATCAACCAAGGCCTTGCTATTGCTCAAGGCGTAGCGCTTGCAAAACACCTATCTGATTTACCGGGTAATTTTTGTACTCCTACTTTCCTTGCAGAACAAGCAGTAGACCTTGCAAAAAAACATAACAGCTTATCGGCCACTATTTTAGAAGAGTCTGATATGCAAGAACTCGGCATGGGCTCTTTCTTATCTGTTAGCCGTGGTAGCCGCCAACCAGCCAAACTCATTACTTTAGAGCATAACGGCGCAGGAAAAGATGTAAAACCTATCGTTTTTGTCGGTAAAGGTCTTACTTTTGATGCGGGTGGTATTTCACTTAAACCAGGCGCTGGCATGGATGAAATGAAATACGATATGTGTGGTAGTGCGGCTGTTTTAGGAACGTTACAAGCGGCGGCAGAATTGAATTTACCTTTAAATATTGTCGGTATTATTCCTTCTTCTGAAAATATGCCCGATGGTGATGCCAACAAACCCGGTGATATTGTTACCAGCATGGCAGGTCTAACCATTGAAATTTTAAACACCGATGCAGAAGGTCGTTTAATTTTATGTGATGCCCTCACCTACGCTAAAAAATTCAACCCCGATGTTGTGATTGATTTAGCGACATTAACAGGGGCTTGCATGGTTGCCTTAGGTCAAATCAATACTGGTTTAATGGGTAATGATGACGCACTCTGTGCCGACCTAAATACAGCCAGTACTACTGCTTTAGATAAAGTCTGGCGCCTACCTTTAGATGAAGAATACCAAGAGCAATTAAAATCTAACTTTGCTGACCTTGCGAATATTGGTGGACGTTTTGGTGGTGCGATTACCGCAGGGTGTTTCTTGTCACGCTTCACTGAAGATTACCAATGGGCGCATTTAGATATCGCAGGAACCGCATGGAAAAGTGGCGACGCTAAAGGGGCAACAGGTCGCCCTGTGCCTCTTTTAGTGCAATATTTATTAAACCGCGCGAATGCTGCCTAAGGTAAATTTCTATATTTTGTCGTCCCAATCAGAACAGGGGCGACATAATTTTGCTTGTAAACTTGCTGAAAAGGCATTTCGTTTGGGTTTTAAATGCACTATTTTAGTCGATAACCTAGAGCAAGCTGAACGCTTAGATCGTTTATTATGGACTTTTAGAGCCAATAGCTTTGTGCCTCATGTGATTGTTCAAAACGAATTACCGAGTACTAATAATGCGGTCATTATTAGTACTCAACAAGCTCTTGAAGGCTGGCAACATACGCTGATTAACTTATCAACAAAATTACCTGGGTCTATTGAGCAATCAAAACAAATTTTTGAGCTGTTAGATAATGATGAAGCACAAAAGCAAAGCGGTCGAGAGCGTTATCGCCAATACCAAACTTTAGGTATTAACATTAATACCCATAAAATATAATAATTTAGTTTGCCCTAAATTAAGGACAAGAAATGCACCTATCACAAATAGAGATCATCAACCTTTGGGATAAGGAAAAAATCACCCTAAGCTTTAAAAATAGAGTGACCTTTCTAACGGGCATTAATGGTTCTGGAAAGAGTACCTTGCTTAATATTATCTATGACACTTTAGATATACACGGAAAAAAAGTGCTCCCTGCCACTTCAAAAAATCGCTTTTGGTCTGCTGAAGCGCAATTTGAAAATAACGCGACAATCCAAACAGCAATACTGCCTGAAATAAGTGAGCAAAAATCAATTACAGAAGAAATCTCTCGCCTACACCAACAAAAAATAAGCTTTCATAATTTTGAATCCCTTAAAGAAATAGAAAAATTTTATCAAAAAGATGAAGAAAACAAAGAAATTCATCACATTAATTACTCAGGCGACATAAAAGGGCAACTTAAGATACAAACGTTAAACCCCCAGTTTGAAAGAAAACATTCCAATAATCCACTTGCTTTCTTATTTCAAGAAGATAGAGAAACACTACACAACATAGAAAAGAGTAACATTGATTTTTCATTAAACTACTGGCAATTGTATCGAAATTCTATTGATAATCGATTTGCTTATCTAAGAAATATTATTCAAATTTTAGAATCACAAAACAATACTATTGCTAAAGACTTAATGCTTGAAAATCAAGATATGGAAAGCATTAAAGAGTCCGACAAGTATAAGGACTGGCAAAACAAGGCAACAGCTTTTAATCACGCCATAACGCGGCTTAACACTTATTTTCTAAACTCTGGGAAAGAAATATCAAGAGACCATGAGAATAAATTAACCTTAAAATTCATTGATAAAGAAGAAGAGATTTCATGGCATTTGCTTTCACGCGGTGAAAAAACATTAATTTACCTTTTTTTCGTTGTGTTCTTATACAAGGATAAAGTCGAGGTTTTTCTATTTGATGAGCCAGAAATTTCATTACATGTAAAATGGCAACATAATTTAATTAAAGATTTATCGGAACTCGCACCAGACAATCAATTTATCATTGCAACACACTCCCCTAGTCTTGTACAAAATGGCTGGTTAGGGAATTGTTTAGACGTCTCTAACGCTTAACGCTGCGATGAATATAACCGAAAGTATTCCAGATTTTGGCTTTTCAACTGAACTCAATGAAGCGCATGAAGCCTTTGAGCAATCATTGGGTATTATTACTTATGTTGAAGGCTATGAGGATGTGCGATTTTGGACTAAAGAGTTTAAAAAACTAAATTTAGAAATCACTGCCCAAGAAATTTCAGCCACGGGCTCAGCAAATGGTAAAGGTACCATTTTAAGCGCCATTAAAGAAGGGCGCATTGCTCTTGGAAAAAAACTCTTATTTGTATTGATAGTGATTACGATTACTTGCTTGATAAAAACATAGAAATATACAATAGCCCTTTTTGCTTTCAAACTTATACTTATTCCATAGAAAACTATTATTACAACCCTATTGGCTTAACAGGGCTTTGCTTTGATGCCGCTTGTGTTTACCAAGGTAAAAAAAATACTTTAGAGCTATTGTTGATAGAATGGTCAAAATATATTTTCAGCTGTTTTATACTCTACTTAATAGATAATAAACCAGAACAACTTAACTTTATCAAAGCATCGCTTAACCAGCTATCGATTGAAAAAACAGACGATAAAGCAGTAGAACAACAATACCTCATCACTAATATACAAGCTCAGAAATTTACAGAAAAAGGTCTAAGCCCTGAGACTGTATTTCTCTATTTTCGAGGGCATAACTTAGAGACAAAAATAAAACAACTGGCAAAAAAATTTATTAAGCAATTATCCAATCAGAAAATAAAAGAAATAACGTCTTCTCAAGGAAGTAATGCCCCAAACCTTATTCGTGAATATAATAATAAGAAAATAGAAATTGGTCTATTGGCTAATAACCGAGAGAAACACCCTGAAAATCATTGCTATACCCTTTTACAATCAGATATCCAACAGTATAAAGATCACTATACTGAATGCTAAATATCAGCCCTAATTAACATTAACTTTTTACAAAATAATCCCATGGAAAAAACATACGACCCCTCGACCCTAGAACAGCGCTGGTATAACACCTGGGAAGAAAAAGATTACTTTGCACCGAGCGGTGAAGGTGAATCATTTTGCATTATGATTCCACCTCCCAATGTCACGGGTAGTTTACATATGGGGCATGCTTTCCAAGATACAATTATGGATGCGTTAACC
>DAOUSK010000044.1 GCA_030627265.1 Methylococcaceae bacterium | reverse complement strand
CAAAAAGCTGTTTTTTCTAATGCTTGTTTAAGTTGGCCAGCTTTAATTTCAAATTGACAATCCATTGCACTCATTTCGAACTTAGGATATTCCTCAGCTTTTAAAGTACTCACAGAAAATCGACTTCGCCCTGATTGAATTTTTAACTTATCGTCTTTTAGTTCAAATTTAATATCTGATTCACTGGGTAATAAGCGACAAATATCTAATAATTTTCGTGCAGGAATCGTGATGCTGCCTTCAATATCGCTATGAAGAGGAATTTTAACAACTATCTGAATCTCTAAATCAGTCCCTGTCAGTGTTAATTGCTCATTTTCGAGCTTAAACAGTACATTTGCCAAGATAGGCATTGTTTGTCTTTTCTCAATAACACTAACTATTTTTTGCAAAGGAGCTAAAAGCAGCTCTCTATTCAGTATAAATTTCATAAAAGAATATATTATTTTATTATTACTATTAGTGAGGCTTATTTCTGTTGAAAAGCCTCTTTTTAACTATTAAATCAGTATTTTACTCGATTTTTAACTAGCTGACTAACATTGACATTATTTGTGCTTAAAATGTGTATAAGTGCTTGTCTTTATTTTCATTACAGAAAGCACACATAAAGTCCATAGAGTAATCTACTGAGTTATCCACAGAAATCATCTAAAACCTAATAGTTTTTTCTTGATGATGATTTCAGAAACCGCTTCAGGTACATCTTCTTCCCACTTTCCACGTCCTTTTTGTATTTCAGCTGAAATGTTAGCTAAGTTAATATCCAACAATTTTTCATCAACATTGTTTAAGCCGATTAAATAACCGTTTGCTATTAAATGTTGATAAAGGTGCTGTAGATTTTTAGGTGGTTCAAAGTTTTCCAGTGTCACTAGCTTTTTCTGTCCGGAATTTTTTAGCGGGTAAATGTATAAACGTGTGTTATCAGGAAATAATTTAGCAAACGCTTCCAAAATCCCCCCTTCTAAGCCTTCATAATAATTTTCTGTAAAAATCAGGTCTAAATTAGAAATACCTAAAATCATGCCAATTTGTTGTTGGGTATAACGGCGAAAATACTCACGTAAGCGAAAATAACGTAAGTAACTAGAAATCATCACTGTGTACCCTTGGGTATTTAACATATCTACCCGTGCTAAAAAATCAGCATCATTAATTTTGTCACCCACGGTTAAACTTGCCATGGTTAACTCAGCAATGACGAGAGTTTTTTTAATATCGATATTTTCAGTGTCATTAAATTGCTGTTTTCCACAGCGAACCATGTCTTGATGCACTTTGGTGACCGGTGTAAAAGTTCCTCGAATTAATAAAATATTTTGTTTATAAAATAACTCAGAAGGAACTTGTACTTCCCCTTTAGGGTTAAACATAATTGCATGTGTTAGATGACTATGAACTAAATGTAAGTTCATTAAACGATTTTCAGTTTCTTCAAAGTAAGGGCCTGAAAAAGAAATCATATCGACTTCAAGACGCTCATTACCAATGTTATCTAATAGAGATTCAATGATTTGTTTAGGTTTTGTAAAATAATTAAAAGCAGAATGAATTAAATTTACGCCTAAAACCCCGAGTGCTTCTTGTTGAGCGCTACCTTCATTATCTAACATGCGTACATGTAAAATAATTTCACTTGCTGGTGCTTCTGGGTAAAGTTGTAAACGAATACCTATCCAACCATGGCATTCATTTTTTTGTAAATAGCTTTTTGCAGTAACCGTTGCAGCATAGGAAAAGAAGGTTGTATTTTTAGGCCGTACGCCTGTTAATAAATTTGTAACACCGTCATATTCTTTGTCTAACATTTTAATTAAGCGACTTCGACTCACATAACGCCGGGTTTCTTCAGCACCATAAATATCATCACTAACTTGCATATCATAAGCTGACATTGTTTTAGCAATGGTTCCTGCTGCTGCACCTGCTTGAAAAAAGTTCCTTGCGACTTCTTGTCCTGCACCAATTTCTACAATTGAGCCGTATTTACAGCTATCTAAATTGATTTCTAGTGCTTTTGCTAAGGTATTAGTTGGTTTTTTGTTGTTTGCCATCGACTTAATCTGCCCTGATGTTTATAAAAATAGTAAATTTTTAAGGTATCTTGCTTAGATGATAGCAAATATTAATAATAATTAAACTTATATCTTTATATAAAACTTATTACTATTATTAGTGTTCCATTTTTCTGTGGATAAGTCATTTTTCATATTTAAAATCATTAATTTATGCTGTTTAAAAATTTGTTATAAAGTTTTGTGTTAGATGTTTTTAAGCTGTACTTAAAAGTAGCTCTATTTTTTAGGTACAGTTAGCTGACATCTTTATCTATGATCAATCAACAAGGTTATCCACAATTTTTATTGAGGTAAGTTATCGCTTAATGTCTGCTATCTGAGATTAAGTTTGAATAAACAGGTAAAATGTCACGATTGAGAATTAAGTAGATTGACTTTATCGCCTTAACATAGAGAGATAACAAAGATATGAAGACAAAAAACATTGGCTTTATTGGTGGTGGCAATATGGCTACTAGCTTAATTAAAGGTTTAATTGCAAGTGGGCATTCGGCAAAACAAATTTGGGTTGCTGATGCAAACCAAGAAAAATTATCGAGCCTTGCGACTAGCGTACATATCAATACCTCAGCAAACAATGATGCTTTAATTAGGGATGTTGATGTTGTTGTTTTAGCGGTTAAACCTCAGGCGATTGCTAAAGTTGTTGCTGATTCAAAGGCTACTTTTGATAGTGCTAATGTATTGATTGTTTCTGTTGCTGCGGGCATTAATCAAAGCAGTTTAAGTACTTGGTTAGGAAACGATAAAGCGATTGTGCGTTGCATGCCAAATACACCTTGCTTAGTACAAACAGGTGCGACGGGATTGCATGCTAATGCTAATGTGTCTGATGAGCAACGGGATTTAGCAGAAAATATTATGCGGTCTGTAGGAATTTCAATTTGGGTAGCGAATGAAACTGAAATTGATGCGGTTACCGCAGTCTCAGGTAGTGGCCCTGCTTATTTCTTTTTATTAATGGAAGCAATGGAAGCTTCTGCACTTGAATTAGGGCTATCAAAAGAAACGGCTCGTTTATTAATTGAACAAACTGCTTTAGGGGCTGCAAAAATGGCACTAGAAGCAGAAGAATCACCGAGTGAATTGAGACGTAAAGTGACATCACCTGGCGGTACAACAGAGCAAGCAATTAATACATTTAATGACAATGGCTTTACTGAACTCGTTAAAAAAGCACTGCAAGCAGCTAATGATCGCTCTATTAGCTTAGCAAATGATTTAGGTGCAAAATAATGGGTGCTAATTATTATAGTGACCCGGTTATTTTTCTACTAGATACGGTTTTTTCATTTTATATTTTAGCCGTTTTATTGCGCTTTCTTTTACAGTGGGTAGGGGGAGATTTTTATAATCCTATTTCACAATTTTTAGTAAAAATCACGCATCCACCCCTGCGACTTTTGCGCCGCTATATTCCTGCCATTGGTCGTGTTGATACTTCATCAATCATCTTATTGGTTAGTCTACAGATGTTGTCTGATGGTTTAACTTTATTGGTCACGGGTGTTAGTTTTAGTTTGGCTGCATTGACCTTGTTATCTTTTAGTCAATTAGTGTCTTTATTGATTAATGTTTTTGTTTTTGCTATTTTTGCACGCGCTATTTTAAGCTGGTTAACTTCTGATACATTGAATGGCGTGAGTAATTTATTGTATAGCGTAACGGAGCCATTGTTAGCAGGGTGTAGAAAAATACTGCCTGACCTTGGAGGCATTGATCTTGCACCCTTAGTGGCTTTAATGGGATTACAACTCGCTAAAATGTTGATTATTCCTCCTTTACAGCAATTAATTTCTTTAGTTGGTTAAGAACGAGAATTCAATCTTTAAAATAGTTTTCAGCATTTTTTATGTATAAAATTCCTGATATCACCTTTATCGGTGGCGGTATTACCGGTTTATTAAGTGCTCGTTTGTTTTCTGAGGCAGGCGCAAAAGTGACTTTAATTGATCAAGGTCTTATTGGGCAAGAGTCTTCATGGGCTGGCGGAGGAATTTTATTACCGTTATACCCATGGCGACAAGCTGGTGCGATTAGTGAGTTAGTCAGCCGTAGTATTGGGTTATATTCAAGCTTATCAGAAGATTTATTGGCCAAGACAGGGATTGATCCTGAATATTGTATGAGTGGTTTGTTAATGACTGAGTTAGATGACTCAACAGATGCAAAACAGTGGTGTAAAAAATACAATATCCCCTACCAAGCCGCGACAGCAGAACAAATTAAACTTTATCCACAAGCTAAACACAATGCTTTATGGTTGCCAACGATTGCACAGGCGCGTAACCCACGTTTACTTAAATCTTTAAAACAAGATTTAATACAACGCGGTGTTAACATCATAGAAAATTGTAAAATTGAGCATGCGACGATTAAAGCAAGCCGAATCACTGAGATATCTAGTGATTTGCAACGTTTCCCCGTGCAACAATTAGTGATTAGCTCCGGTGCATGGTCAGCAAATTTATGGCAACAACTATTAAAAAATCATTTAATCAAACCAGATATTTTCCCGGTAAAAGGGCAAATGATTATTTTAGATACGCCGGCTAATACATTAAAAGAAATGATTCTGGAAAAAGATCATTACTTGATCCCTAGAAAAGACGGTAAAGTTTTATGTGGCTCTTCTGTCGAGCAAGTAGGTTTTGATAAAAGTGTTTCTGAGGCAGAAAAAAATAATTTAGCTAATTTTGCCCAAAAACTTTGCCCCAGTATTTTAACAAATGCGCCTATTATTCATCACTGGGCAGGATTAAGACCGGGAACCCAATCCGGTATCCCTTATATCGATAAACACCCTGACATACAAAATTTAGCGATTAATGCAGGACATTTTCGTAATGGCTTTGCTATGGGCCCCGCGGCTGCACAATTATTGTATGACCTTATTACACATCAAAAAACCGATTTAGACTCTAGCCTGTATGCTTTAGATGCAACCCACTAAAAAATTATTATGAACTATTACCCCTTAATTAAGCCTTTATTGTTTCAATTAGATGCTGAAAAAGCACATACACTCAGCTTAAAATTATTAAAAGTTACCCACAATTTAGGTTTAGCAGGACTTATTAACCCGAAGATAATTGAACAGCCAGTTACGGTAATGGGCTTAGAATTTAGAAATCCAGTGGGGTTAGCGGCGGGTTTAGATAAAAATGGCGATTATATTGATGCACTTTCTGGATTAGGTTTTGGTTCTTTAGAAATCGGCACGGTCACGCCAAGGCCACAACCGGGGAATCCACAGCCTCGGTTATTTAGATTACCTGAGCACAATGCAATCATTAATCGCATGGGGTTTAATAACCAAGGGGTTGATTATTTATTGCAGCAAGTCGCTAAAGCAAACTATAAAGGCATTTTAGGCATTAATATAGGCAAAAATTTTGATACCCCGATTGAAAATGCCACAGAAGATTATTTAATTAGCTTAAGAAAAGCGTATCAAGCAGCAAGTTATATTACGATTAATATTTCTTCACCCAATACCAAAAATCTTCGCCAGTTACAGCAAGGTGAGGAAATCAAAAAATTACTCTCCGCTTTAAAAGAAGAGCAACAAAAATTACAATTAGAGCATAATAAATACACTCCTATTGTGGTAAAAATAGCACCTGATTTAGATGATGGTGAAATTTTACATATTGCCCAATTATTGAAAGAATTTTCCATTGATGGGGTGATTGCAACCAATACCACACTGGATAGATCTGCTGTTAAAAATCACCCTTTTGAAAATGAAGCTGGTGGATTAAGTGGTACACCTGTACGCGATAAATCAACTTATGTGGTTTCACGTTTAGCAGAAGAATTACAAGGAGCCCTACCGATTATTGCGGCGGGTGGAATTTTTAGTGCCGAGGATGCACGAGCTAAACTAAAGGCAGGGGCAAGTTTGGTGCAAATTTATAGTGGACTAATTTATAAAGGCCCTGAATTGGCTTATCAAATTATGCAAGGAATTAAATAATTTTTTTTATCAAAAATGAGGTATGATTGGCATTTTTAATGATTTAAATTTGATAAGGGAAAAACAATGAAAAGAATTATTTTAGCAAGTATTGTTCTAGTTGCTTCACAAAACATTATGGCTTGGGGTTTAAGTGATGTTACTGATGAGACAACAAAAGCAAATGATACTGTAAAAAAAGTAGATGATGGTGCAAAAGCAGCTGTAGATAACAGTGTAAAAGCTGCTGAAGAAGCAAGTGATACTGTAAAAAAAGAAGTAGATGACGGTGTAAAAACAGTTGAAAAAGTAAATGACGATGTAAAATCATCTGTAAATGACGGTGTAAAATCAGCTGAAGAAGTAAATTCAAAAAAAGGCTGGGGTATCTTTAATTAGCCACTTTTCTTTATTGAAATGTGGATAACCCACCTTAATGACAGGATAAGGTGGTGTACCTTGAAAGCCGATCAGAGTAGCAATTTATTTTTAGTCAAAAAATTAATCGACTACCATTTTAAGATGGGATACTCAATAATTTCAGTTGGTTAGAAATGATTTGTTCTCACCCCTTTCATAGTTCCCACGCTGGAGCATGGGAACTATGAAAGGGGTATATTGTACGGTACCTTAAATATGTCTCGTGTTAAAGAGATAGCTGATTAATCATATAGCGTTGGAATAGCTAAGCGCTAATGAGATATGATTAACATTTTTTTTAGTAAAATTTGATAGGGGAAAACAATGAAAAGAATTATTTTAGCGAGTATTGTTCTAGTTGCTTCACAAAACATTATGGCTTGGGGTTTAAGTGATGTTACTGATGCGACAGAAAAAACAAATGATACAGTCAAAAAAGTAGATGACGGTGTAAAAACAGCTGAAGACGTAAATGCAAAAAAAGAGCAGGTAGAGCAAAAGGGTTTAACTGAATCAGCAAAATCAGTTGCAACGGAAGGTGGTAAAGGTGCTATGGATGGTGCTATGGATGGTGCAACTAAAGGCTCAATTGTAAACTCAGGAACTGAAGGCGGCGTAGCAGGCGCAAAAAAAGGTTGGGGTAGTCTTTAATTAGTCATTTTTGTGATTAAGTTGTGGATAACTCACTTTAATGATTGCTTAGAGTAAGGTGAGTTATCCCCAGACTGAATAAAGTGCCTTGTTGATTGGTCGTATATTTTAGTAAAAACTAAAAATTTACTTCAGCACTTAAGTGAGACGAATTCTGGGTTTAATCATATAACGTTGGAATAGCTAAGCGCTTATGCTGTGTTTTATTGAATGTATTAATAATTAGTTGGCTAATATTCTCAGCTAAAACTTTGCCTTCCAAAAAATCATCTAATTGTGCATAACTTAAACCGAGCGCATCTTCATCCGTTTTATTTGGGGATAAGTCTTCTAAATCTGCTGTCGGTGCTTTATTAATGAGTGCTTTAGGTGCTTTTAACGTTGTTGCAAGTTGTCTAACTTGACGTTTGTTTAGTCCAAAAAGTGGTGCAAGATCACAAGCGCCATCACCCCATTTAGTAAAAAAACCAGTAATGTTTTCTGCTGAGTGATCAGTGCCTATTACTAGCCCAGTTACTAATCCTGCGATTTCATATTGAGCAATCATTCGGGATCTTGCTTTTACATTACCTTTATGAAAATCAAGTGTATTATCAGAAGGCAGTGTGATATTTTGCTGTGTTAATGCGGCAAGCGCTTCCTTATGTAAGGCATCAGCACCTGCTTGTATATTAATGACTAGATTTTTAGACGGCTGAATAAAATCAAGAGCTAATTGAGCATCACTTTCATCTGCTTGAGTATTGTAAGGTAAACGGATGGCAAAAAATTGATACTCAGTTGAGTTTTCTTCTAGGTTTAGTTGCTCGATTGCTAATTGAGCTAAACGGCCGCAAGTCGTCGAATCTATACCGCCGCTAATACCTAAGACTAGATTCTTTAAACCGGATTTTTTTAATTGTTGCTTAATAAAAACGATACGGCGCTGGACTTCAAAAGAGGGATCAATTTTTGGGAGAACCTTCATTTGTGCAATAATCTGGTTTTGTTTCATTAGTGAATACAATGTTTTGACGAGAATATGCCTTTAATTTTAGCATTATTTTGTTTTTATATTAGAATGATGGTTATACACAGTTGTAAGGCAGGTTTATTGGAACTATTTTGAAAGTAAATTATTGATATGAGTGAAAAAAATAAAATATTAGTTGATGTAACACCACGTTATATTGCTGAGCAATCTAAACCTAATGAGGGTAAATTTGTTTTTGCTTATAAAATCATTATTACTAATATAGGTTCAGAACCTGTCCAATTAATTCGTCGAAAATGGCTAATTACGGACTCAAATGGAAAGGTTGAAGAAGTTCAAGGTGATGGAGTGATAGGTCAAACACCACACTTAAGAGCGGGTGAATCATTTATTTATACGAGTGGCGCATTAATTAAAACACCGGTAGGAATAATGGAAGGAAAGTACATTATGAAAACGGATGCAGGAGAAGAGTTTGATGCCATCATTCCGCGTTTTACTTTATCTATTCCTAGAACCCTGCATTAATTATGGCCATTTATGCAATTGGTGATATTCAAGGTTGTTTTGATGACTTGCAGCGTTTATTAAAGAAAATTAAATTTAATAAAAAAGTCGATACACTTTGGTTTGCTGGGGATTTAGTCAATCGCGGCCCCAAATCGTTAGAAACCTTACGGTTTATTAAATCTTTAGGTGATTCCGCAGTTTGTGTATTAGGTAATCATGATCTCCACTTATTGGGGACAGCTTATGGCTTATCGCCTGTTAAAGCTAAAGACACCTTAGTAGAAATTCTTAAGGCGAAAGATAAAGATGAATTACTCGACTGGCTAAGGCATCGTCCACTTTTTCATTACAACGAAGATTTTTGTTTATTACATGCAGGTTTACCGCCGCAATGGGATTTTTTAACAGCAAAAAAAATGGCTAGGAAAGTCGAAGCGGTATTACGCAGCGATAATTATTTAGAATTCTTTGCTAATATGTACGGTAATAAGCCTGATCAATGGAGTGAGAATTTAACAAAAACAGAGCAATTACGTTTTGCTGTGAATTGTTTTACCCGCCTTAGGTATTGTGATGCACAAGGTCGCTTAGATTTTAAATGTAATGGTGTATTGGGTAGCCAAGACAAATATTTAATGCCATGGTTTGATGTCCCTAAGAGAAAAAGTTTAGGTTTAAATATAATTTTTGGTCACTGGTCTGCCTTGGGATATCATAAATCAAAGCAATGTTATTGTATTGATACAGGGTGTTTATGGGGCGGGCAATTAACGGCTTTAAAACTCGGAAAAACCCCTAAAAGAATTAGTATTGACTGTGATGGTTACCATAAGCATTAAACAATAGGTCGTTCAATATTGTTTAAAATCAGGATTTATAATAAAAGCGAGCAGGCAAAAAAAATGCGCTGTAACGATTAGTTAAGCGCACCAAAAGGAGGGTAAACTCAATGTGTCTCGTTGAGAGTGCATTTAAGAGTTGCATACATCATATCTAACTTAAACACAAATGAAAATGTGGCAAATTGTCGCACTGCTAAAATAAAGCTCATTTTTTGAACTGGATCACTTTATTGGCAGGGTTTAAATTGATTTCATCAATAACAATTCCAGCACGGGCATTGATAATATAGGCCGCAGCATCAGCCACATCATTGGCTACTAAATGTTGGTTTTCTTCGTCGCCTGGTTCAAAATTTAAGTGGTCAAAAAATTCTGTTTTTACCATACCTGGGTTAATTAAGGAAACACGGACATTGCTTTTAGCACATTCCTCACGTAAAGCTTGGCTAAATCCACGAATAGCAAATTTACTCGCACAATAAATTGAACCTTTTCGGCTGCCTTTTAACGCAGCTTCGGAGCCTATAAAGATTAAATCAGATAAGGCTTTGCGTTTAAAAGCAGGTAAAAAATGTTTTGCTAAAAAACTAATGCTTATAAAATTAAGATTCATTAATTCTTGTATTTGGCTAAAAGAAAACTCTTCTAAATGGCCAAACTCTCCCCTTCCAGCAGCAAAAACAATCCCATCAATAGTGGGAAATTTGGTGGCTAGTGTTTTAAGGTTTGTGGATAAGTTTTTTAAATCACTTAAATCAGTTTGATGAGGTGTAAATTTAGGGTGAGAGATAATAAATTGCGCGCAATTTCTTGTTAATCCAATGACTTCATGACCTTGCCTTAATAAGGAAATAGCGCAAGCTTGCCCTATACCTGAGCTAGCACCCGTAACAAGAATAGTTCTTTTTATAAACTGCATGGGAAAAATTGTTCTTCAGTAATATAAGTAAGCAATTCTGTCGTACAAAATTGCATCATTTTTGTTTCTAGTTCTGCTTTATATGACATCATACCTTGCTGAGACTCGAGTGGACTAGCAAAGAGTTTTTCTTCAGGATAAAGTTTATGGATTTTTTTAAAATAATTATCAGGTAGACGAAAGACACCTAAACTGACTGAATGTAATGATTCGGCTTTAATTCTAGAAAAAATCATTTTAAAGAGAGTTTCATAATGACTTTGGTAATTATCTTCGTAAATAATAGGGTCAAAACGTAAACCTATCTTCCACCCCTGTTCTTGCAATTTAACCAGCGCATCTAAACGTTTATTAATGGTAGGTGCTTTATGTTCTAAAGCAGACGCAATCTCTTCAGGTGTAAAGCTATAGGCAATAATACAACGGTCGCAAACGGGAATATTTAATAAATGTCTTATTTGTGTACTTTTAGTACGTAATTCCATCCAAGCATTTGGAATTGATCGAATAAGTGGAATAAATTCTTGTGCAAAATGACTAACAGGTTCTAAAGCAAGGCTATCACAATCATAGCCTGAAAAAAAGTGTACCGCTTCATTGGGTGTTTCCGCACACAGTCTTTTTATATCAGCAAAGTAATCTTCATAATTAACAAATAAGACATAATTAGCCGATTGGTACATACCTTGCAAAAAACAATAGCGGCAGTCATAAAGGCAGTTAAGCATGTGTGAAAAATAGTAATTTTGCTGTGCGCCGATACTATATTGTGGCGGTGTTTTTAAGGCAAAGCCCTTATATTTTTCTGCCAAAATTAAAGCAGGCTGCTGTTTTTGTAAACGAAAATTTTGTGCTTTAGGGTTAAATACTTCACCATACCGAGCGCATGTGATTTGGCGCGCCTTGGGAAAGCGAGCGCATATTTCTAAAACACGTGGATGCTGTAGAATGTTCTCTTCTATATAAATAGTTTCAATCATCAGCGCAGGTAGGTATTAAAGTATTAATTTTGAATATCATATCATTCAAAGGCTTTTTAGTGTGACGACCTAAGCTCAGAATAGATAAGTTTAAAGCGCTTATTTTAGGTGGGTAAAATTAGGCGGCCAGCATCATTGCCGTGCGCATAGACTATAATAAACCGATAGCAGAAACTTTCAGAGGTAGCCATTAATGACCGAATCTATACGACTTGATAAACACTTAGTTCAATTAATTCAGTGCTCACGCGGTGAAGCGCAAAAATATATTGAGGGGGGCTGGGTTTCGGTTGATGGTGAAGTGATTGATTTGCCTCAGTTTAAAATACAGGAACAAAAAGTTGAGCTAGACGCTAATGCAAATTTAACGTCTGTATTGCCCCGTACGATGCTATTACATCTACCTGCTGATTTTGATGCGAGTGACCCAAGTGCCGCACTTAAATTAATCACCCCAGAAAGTCATTGGAGTGAGGATAAATCAAACATACATTTGTTAAAGCGTCATTTTTCTAGGTTACAGCCTACTGTTCCTATTGAAGAAGGTGCAGCAGGATTGATGGTTTTTTCTCAAGATGGAAAAGTAGTGAGAAAATTAGTGGAAGATGCAAAAACGAATGAGCAAGAATACAGCGTTGCAGTGCAAGGAACAATCGCTGAAGGTGGCTTAGAAAAATTGAATAACAAATTTCAGCGTGATGGCTGGGAACTACCCTCTGCAAAAGTGAGCTGGCAAAATGAAATGAATCTACGTTTTGCACTTAAAAATGTTTATGCAGGGCAGATTAAATTTATGTGTGAGAGTGTTGGCTTAACAGTAGTTGAGATGAAGCGACTACGGATAGGTCGTGTCTCGATGGGGAAAATAAATCCAGGTGAATGGCGTTATTTACCTGAGGGTGTTTGGTTTTAACTGATTGTAAGGTCGAGATAGAGTTACTTAACGGTCAGTAAAAACACCTTAATTTGTAATGGTTTTTAACATGATATAGAGCTTTATTTGCCTTGATTTCGTGAGTATAATCGAAGAAGATTTTCACACTACTTTAATTAGGAAACCCACCATGAGTGTATTAGTTGGTAAGCAAGCCCCAGATTTTACTGTTCCTGCTGTATTAGGAAATGGCGAAATTGTTGATGACTTTAATTTTGCAGCTGCAACAAAAGGTAAATACGCAGTCATTGTATTTTACCCATTAGATTTTACATTTGTTTGCCCTAGTGAATTAATTGCACTAGATAAAAGAATGGATGAATTCACTAAACGCGGCGTTGAAGTGATTGCTGTTTCTATTGATTCGCATTTCACACATAACGCATGGCGTAACACTGCCATCAATGATGGTGGTATTGGCCAAGTTCGTTACACAATGGCTGCTGATATAGCACATACTATTGTTAAAGATTACGATGTAGAAGCAGAAGCGCCTGCTGTTGCATACCGTGGTAGCTTTTTAATTGATCAATCTGGCTTAGTTCGTCACCAGGTTGTTAATGATTTACCACTAGGTCGTAATATTGATGACATGTTACGTATGGTTGATGCATTACAATTCCACGAAGAGCACGGTGAAGTTTGCCCAGCTGGTTGGACTAAAGGTGATGCAGGTATGGATGCTTCGCCAGCAGGTGTTGCTTCTTACTTAACTGACAATGCAGATAAACTATAAGTTATTATCTAATTTGTGAGTATAAAAAGCGGGCTTTATAGTCCGCTTTTTTTATGCCTAAAATTTATTTTGTTGATGCGATTAATTGGGCGCGCACAAAAAAACAACAAACAGTTGCAATACCCGCCGCCGCAAATGTTTCTCCAATTAGCATAATAGCAATCGCAAAAGAAAGCGTAAATCCAATCATGCCTATAAATGCCCACTTAAAGCCATTTTCTTTATTCTGTTTAGCGGATTGAAAGAAAATAATAAGCATAGCGATAAAGCAGATAATGATAACCAACATAAAAAAGCTCCTGTTTTGCGTGTACTAACTTTTAAAGTTAGAATTAACGAATTATATAAAGATAAGAATTGCTCGTCATTGATTCTTAGGTACTTTAACAGAAATCAAAGAATAATCCTTTAGGAGATATGAATGACTAAGTTAGTCAAAATTATTTTAATTTTCGTTTCATCCATTTTTGCCCTAGTTGCTGCGGCTGCAATCATTATTCCACTCGTGGTTGATTTAAATGATTACAAACCGGAAATTGAAGCGGCTGTAAAAGATAAAACAGGGCGACAGTTGAGCATCGTAGGCGAATTAGATATTTCTATCTTCCCTTGGATGGGTATTTCTACGGGTGAGATAAAATTAAGTAATGCACAGGACTTTATCCCCGAGTCTTTTGCCGTCATTAAACAAAGTCATATTAAAATTAAGTTACTTCCATTGCTTTCTAAAGAAGTTGAAGTGAGCACCATTGTTTTTAAAGGCTTAGAGTTAAATTTAGCAAAGAATAAAAAAGGGCTTAGTAACTGGGATGATTTAAGCGCTAAAAAACCAGCAGAAAAAACAGCGAAAAAGGTCGTAGAGGAAGAGTCGGCAGGTACAACGCCTACATTAGCAGCATTAATGATTGGTGGCTTAAGTATAGAAGATGCAAATATTACCTGGGATGATCAACAAGCTGGGCAAAAAGTCATCATTAAAGACTTTAATTTAAAAACAGGGAAAATTTCACTCAACGAAGCGATTGATATAGAGCTATCTCTGTTTATTGATAACAATAAACCTGCGCTGACAGAAGCATTAGCGCTATCAACACAGTTAAAAATTGATGAAAACTTTCAGCTTATTCAGCTAAACAATACTAAAATTAACTCGGCAACTAAAGGCGAAATAGTGCCAAATGGCGTGATTGATGTGCAGTTATTAAGTGATATTGTTCTTGATCTAAAACAAGAATCAGTCGCTTTAGAGAAACTAAAAATAAGTTTTGATGCAACAACCATTAATGGCTTTGTACGGATTAAACAGTTTAAAACCCCCGCGCTTGATTTCAATTTAGCGATTAATGAAATTGATGTAGATCGTTATAGCGCAGAAAAAAATACCAGCAAAAACAAAACAATCGCCAGCCCTGCTGTTGCTGTCGTTGCAACAAGTGTCTTGATTCCAGTAGAAACAATACGTGCATTAAACTTAAAGGGTGACTTAACTATAGGGACGTTAAAAACGGCGGGTTTAACACTAGGAGGAATAGCGCTTAACCTGCAAGCTAAAAATGGAATTTTACAAACGAAGCAAACAGTTGAGCAAATGTATGGCGGGCAGTATAAAGGTCAAATAGTACTTAATGCTAAATCAAAAACGCCTAAAATTTCTTTAAATGAAAAAATAAGCAAAGTTCAAATAGGTAAATTATTAAAAGATTTA
Source organism: Methylococcaceae bacterium (assembly GCA_030627265.1). Taxonomy (GTDB): domain Bacteria; phylum Pseudomonadota; class Gammaproteobacteria; order Methylococcales; family Methylomonadaceae; genus Methyloprofundus. The sequence goes on along the minus strand of DAOUSK010000044.1, from coordinate 2,001 downwards.
AAACCTGAGCAGCCCGCTAAATTAACGGGGGCTATCAATGTTGCCGCTAAGTTAAACATGCGAGGAAATTCAGTGGCACGCCTTAAATCCAGTTTAGGGGGGAATTTAAGTTTTTCGGTCAATAATGGTGCTATCCAAGGTGTTAATTTTCAAAAGATGATTGATATGGGTAAACTCTTTTCAGGCAAAGCAATGAAAAGTAGCTATGCAAATGAGCAAACTGTTTTTTCAATGATTAAAGGCACAGGAACCGTGCGTCGTGGTGTGATTACTAACCCTGATTTTTTAATGAATTCAGCGCAGTTAGTTGTTAATGGTGCAGGAACGGTTAACTTGGTTAATGAAGCGGTTAAATATGACGTTAAAGCGAAATTAACCAATAAAGCAACTAAAGACCGACCTGTGGCAATTAAAGTAGCGGGAACAATCTCCAAGCCAACTTATACCGTTGATGTTTTATCGATGATTAATAAAAAAGAGAAGCAAAAAATGAATAAAGCCTTAGACAAAGCTTTAGGCGAAGGTGGTGGCGAGGCGGTTAATAAGCTTTTGGAAAGCTTCTTTTAACCCTATAAACCTTGTAATTGTTGCCTCTTCTGCGAAGACAGTGCGAGAAAGAACCCCGTAGCCGTGTTTCTACTACGGGGTGAGTTTTAGTCTTTAGAAGTTTACATTACCCTGTAGCCAGAATTTGTTAGTATCAGTTTTATAATCTTGTGCATCATAATAAGCATATTTAGCTAATAATGAATAATGCTTACCGAATTTTTTAGCAATGACGAAATCATATTCATTTCCATAGTTTGTGTTACCAACGGCACTTTTAAAATTATGGTAAACAAAAGCTAATTTAGTACCAAGCAATTTTGTTGATAATGAGGCATTCACATCTCTAACATCATCTTTAGGCGTTGCTAAGAACATATCAGCCCAACCTTGGAACTTATGGTTGGTGCCCATAGGAGTTTGAAAACTTTTGTTGCCATCACTGCCTAGTTCTTCGATAGCTGCTTTAGCGGATATATTAAACGCGGTCGCACCTAACATAAGGTTGTAACGGTTTAAATCAAAGCTAGCGGCATTGTTTTTATAGTCACCTTGGTAGCTGTATTCACCGCGATAATGAAGTTTGACTGATTCGGTGATTTTACGACTGAAAAACCGTAAGTTTGAGCTGACCTTCCTGATTGTCCTGCATCAAAGTCAGCTAACCAATAACCATAAACACTGATTTTAGCGAAATCTTTAATTTTATAGCTCGCATTGGCAAAAGGAAGTTGTACCGTGTCATCAATAGAGAGGATGTTTTTTACTTGACCAATATAACCGGCTTGTAATGTTAGATTGTCAAAGAAATTACTGGTAATTAAAGCGGAGTCAAAAGTTTGTTCCATTTGACGCCAGCCGACATTACCGATAAAACGAGAATCATCAACAATAATTCTTTGACGCCCCCCTTTGAATTCTGTATTGAAAATTTTGTACTTTAACCACCCTTGGTTAAATTCACTTTGCTGAGGATCTGGAATGACATCACGGTTAGGGTCGCCAAGCCAATCACCTTTTTTTACTTGATAATCACGCTGCATTGCTAAGTTGCCTTCATATTCAGCAAAGGCTTGTAGGCCATGAAATTCGGGGGTTAAATAACCAAGGCGAAAGCGGATGGTATTCGCATGTGCTGTTTCATTGCCACCTTTTACATCAGCTAGCTCGTAGCGATAACGCATATCTAAATTAATTTTTCCGTATTTAGCATCATCTTGCCCTAATTTAAAGGCATTTTCGATGGGCTTATCAAATTCATAAGCTAATGCAGGTTGCAGAGATGCGGCAGCTAAAATAACTGAAGATATAAGACTTGGTTTAAGTAGATTTTTTGTCATAAATAGAATTCCTAATTAAAGATTTAATGTGCTTTATCGCATTCAGCTAAAAAAGTTAATAAGCTTTTGCGGTATTTGTAATAATTTAGTTGGTTGATGATTTTTTACGTTTTTT
>DAOUSK010000159.1 GCA_030627265.1 Methylococcaceae bacterium | reverse complement strand
CGGTGAGCAAGCTGTTTTATGTGGCGGTGCGGTTGAGCTTGTTAAAATGGGTTTCGAAACCTTAGTAGAAGCAGGCTACGAACCAGAAATGGCTTACTTCGAATGTATGCACGAATTAAAATTGATCGTAGACTTAATGTTTGAAGGCGGTATCGCAAACATGAACTACTCAATTTCTAACAATGCAGAATACGGTGAGTACGTAACAGGCCCACAAGTGATCAACGAAGAAAGTCGTTATGCAATGCGTGAAGCATTACAAAACATTCGCAGCGGTGAGTACGCTAAGAAATTCATTTTAGAAGGGATGACTAACTACCCTGAAATGACTGCAAAACGTCGTTTAAATGCAGAACATCCAATCGAAGTAACAGGTGCTAAATTACGCGCTATGATGCCTTGGATTGCTGCAAACAAAATTGTTGACCAAGATAAAAACTAAATTTTAGTTTTTCTTACGACACAAAAAAGCCCATCATTGATGGGCTTTTTTTATGCCTGATTAAGGAACGAGAATTCAATAATACATCATGGGCGCTGGATTCAGCCTGCTTTCTAGCTGAAAATAGCAGGCTGAAGCCAGCGCCCCAGAACAAATATCTCCCCTTAACGGAACATATCTTTGTTCACTGCATAACTCATGGCTACTTTTGAATCAAGCTTTCTCGAATCAACTAATTCTTTTAGATTTTGATCTAAAGTCTGCATACCATCACGACGGCCCGTTTGAATAGCAGAGTACATTTGCGCAACCTTTGCTTCACGAATTAAGTTCCTAATGGCAGATGTTCCCACCATGATTTCATGAGCAGCCATACGTCCCCCACCCACTTTTTTCAATAATACTTGTGAAATAACCGCTTGTAGAGACTCCGATAACATCGAGCGAATCATATCTTTTTCTGCCGCAGGAAAAACATCAATAATACGGTCAATGGTTTTAGCTGCAGATGAAGTATGTAAGGTACCAAACACTAAATGCCCTGTTTCGGCAGCTGTCAAAGCCAAGCGAATGGTTTCTAAATCACGTAACTCACCGACTAAAATAATGTCAGGATCTTCACGTAAAGCAGAACGCAATGCGGCATTGAAACTCATCGTATCGCGATGAACCTCACGCTGATTAAGCAAACATTTTTTACTCGTATGTACGAATTCGATAGGATCTTCAACCGTTAAGATATGCTCATACCGTGATTTATTAATGTGATCAATCATCGCTGCCAGCGTTGTTGATTTACCTGAACCTGTTGGCCCGGTCACTAAAACTAAGCCACGTTTTTTTTCAGTGAGTTCAGCAAAAAACTTAGGCGCATTAAGATCTTCTAAAGATAGAATTTCTGATGGAATGGTTCTAAAAACAGCCGCCGCACCACGCTCTTGGTTAAACGCATTGACACGAAACCGAGCCACGCCAGGTAATTCAAAGGAAAAATCCGTTTCTAAAAATTCCTCATAATCTTTGCGCTGCTTATCATTCATGATGTCATAAATCAGCGCATGAATTTCTTTATGATCAAAAGGGTCGATATTAACGCGACGAATCTCACCATCAACTCGCATCATGGGGGGCAACCCAGCCGATAAATGTAAATCAGACGCGCCGCTTTTTTCAGCAAATTGAAGTAACTCTGCAATATCCATAATAGTCCTCAAGAAAAAAATTCAAAGACCATTTATACCTTAGCTTGTGGCTTAGAACAATATAGAAGATGATTAATTTAATTTTTCGTCAGTCCCTTTAAGAGGTGAATCACAAAATAAAAAAATAGATTTTCCAGAGCCCCTTTAATTTAGGTGTGTACTGGTGTTTAATAAAGCCTTTAAACACCTAATCACTAAATTTTTCTGATGACAAGTATTGCCTCCAACCTGAATAGTATCAAAGCAGATATTCGCTTAGCTGAGTCCAATGCCGGACGAGAATCTAACTCAGTACAGCTTTTGGCCGTGAGCAAAAAAAAACCGAGCGCCTATATAATCGAAGCCTATCAAGCAGGTCAGCGACATTTTGGGGAAAGTTACTTGCAAGAAGCGCTAACCAAGCAGAAAGAGCTAAGTCATTACCAAATTACCTGGCATTTTATTGGGCCGATTCAATCGAACAAAACCAAACAAATTGCTGAAAACTTCTCTTGGGTGCATAGTGTTGATCGCCTAAAAATAGCACAAAGACTCAGCAACCAACGCCCAGAATCATTACCCCCCTTAAATATCTGCTTACAAGTTAATATCAGCCAAGAAGAAAGCAAAGCAGGCATAAAATTAACTGAATTAGCGGATATGATTCAACAAATCGAGCAACTACCACGGATTAAATTACGCGGCGTAATGGCTATCCCTGAGCCTGCGCAAGATTACGCACAACAAAGACTCCCTTATCGACAACTCCATCAAGCAATAGAGGATTTAAATAAACCAGAATTAGATACCTTTTCATTTGGCATGACAGCTGATTTAAAAGCAGCCATTACAGAAGGGGCAAGCATTGTACGCATAGGGTCCGCTTTATTTGGCGCAAGAACTTAGCGATATCAAAGCCCTAAATCATCCAAAGGGCTGACAACGCCCTCCCCTCCTTGGTTTAAAACATGCGTATAAATCATCGTGGTTTCTAAATCGCTATGTCCTAACAAAGCTTGAATAGTACGAATATCCGTTCCTCGCTGCAATAAATGTGTCGCAAAACTATGTCGAAACGTATGCGCACTAACGCGTTTAACAATCCCTAGACGGCTAATGACCATTTTGATCGCTTTATTAATAACAGAATGATCAATATGATGTCGGCGCTGAATCCCCGAACGCGGATCAATGGCAATATTCCTAGAAGGAAAAACATATTGCCACCCCCAATGCTTATCTGCATTCGGATATTTTCTAGATAGCGCATGAGGCAAATAAACAGAACCATACCCAGCTTTTAAATCCGCCTCATGAATCAGCTTAACTCGCTGTAGGTGATTTTTAAGTTGCGGCATTAACTGAGTAGAAAAAGTAGTGACACGATCTTTATTGCCTTTTCCAGAGCGCACTGTAATTTGCTTATAATCATAATCCACATCCTGAACACGCAAGCGCGAAGCCTCACTAATTCGCAAGCCACTACCATAAAGCAATTTAACAAATAGCTGAGACGTACCTTCAAGTAAAGTAATAACTTGTTTAACTTCATCCTGAGTTAAAACAACGGGTATTTTTCGTTCCTTAGTCGAACGTATTGCATCAACCTTATATTCAAGCGGCGTTCCAAGTACTTGCTTATACAAAAAGACCAAAGCATTCATTGCTTGATTTTGTGTAGAAATAGCAACATTGCGTTCAGTTGCCAGATAACTAAGAAATAACTCAACCTTTTGCTCAGGCTGAATAGCAAGCTCACTTTCATCCTGCATTTTATGAAACTTTATATACTGCCGAATCCAGTCACAATAAGTCTTTTCAGTGCTAATGGCATAATGTTTAACACGTAAAACCTGCTGAACACGATCCATAAGCTTGCGATCATCAGAACTTGACATAATATTACCTAGTGGATAAACTCAGTTAAGAATATTAAAGCAATCTTGCCTGATTTATAGGCTAATATCAAATTAAGCAGCCTATTTGCCTTGCTATTAAGAAAATAGAGGTTATTTTCCTTTATGTGCGAATAGTAGGCAAAAAGTAGCTGATATTAGAATAGTAAGGCGAAGTTACTTTAGAAGTAATAGTTAGCAATTTAAAGGAACTAAATGAAATATCGTCCTGAAATTGATGGATTAAGAGCCGTCGCAGTTATCCCAGTTATTTTATTTCATGCGGGTTTTGATTATTTAAGTGGTGGTTTCCTAGGTGTTGATGTCTTCTTTGTAATTAGTGGATATCTAATAACAACCATCATTCTTTCAGAGAAAGATGAAGGAAGATTTTCTCTACTCAATTTTTATGAGCGAAGAGCGCGTAGAATACTTCCAGCACTTTTTTTTATAATGCTTATTAGTTTACCATTTGCGTGGTTGTGGTTACTCCCAAGTGATCATAAAGATTTCTCTCAAAGTCTAGTTTCTGTGCCTTTATTCTCTTCAAACATACTTTTTTGGTTAGAAACTGGTT
>DAOUSK010000127.1 GCA_030627265.1 Methylococcaceae bacterium | reverse complement strand
CGCAGTGGCTTAATTAATGCAGATAGCATCAAATTTATTGATTTTATTCAGAGGGGTAAAATAAGTCTTAAGATAATAAAACGGGCTCAATTGTTGATAACAATGAGCCCGTTATGAAGTAAAGCTTAATAAACTACTTCAATCATATCGCTTTAAATTGCGTTATGTATTTTTTGTACTTCTTCAAAAAGTTCAACAACTTCAGTCATTAATTCTATTGATTTTTCGCTATCGCCCTTTTTAAAAGAAAGACGTGCTTTAGCCATTTTTTGGCTAGCTTTAGAGCGTGTTCTTTCAACAGGCGTACTTTCAATCTTTTTAGACTCTTTCTTAGTCGCTTTAAATAATGCTAGAACACTTTTTTTTGATTCATTTTCTTTTAATGCAGCTAATGTTTCGCCTGAAAGTTTAATAGCTTGTTCAATTGATTCTACAACTTCTTCTCTTGAAGCTGGCTCCGGTACATCAGCCATGGCAGCTGGAGCAATAGCAAACATTGAGATGCTAACAAATAAAGCGAGTATTACTTTTTTTAATAAATCCATTCGAAATTTTACCTTGTTTTGTAGTAGATATGCATAACAAAATGTATATGCATAAGTGAAATTGTAGCATAAGAAATCAAAGCAACCGTCGTAAATCATAGCTATCGCTTGATGCGGAAGTTTAAGCAGAAAAAGAAAGTAAGGGGGATTATGATTCCCATTACCCTGCCCTAGAGATTATCAGCGACAGCCATTTCATTATCACCAATAAGGGCATGCTACTATAAGCCCTAAGGCACTCCCACCAGAAAATCAGCCAGCACTTGTATATATCAGCTCTTCAAATACCCCACTTATTCAGCAAAAATTGTCCATTGACCTGCATTCGCGTAAAATCACGCATTCAGTCTTATATTAGTTACCACATACTATGAAAAAAATAATTTTCAGCCTAATTTACGCACTTTCTTTTTCTGCCTGTGCAGCAACAGAGCCATCGACTAACAAAGACAACAAGTGGGATGGCTCCAGCCTATCTAATGAAGTCATTACGCAGGTACAAACCGCTAAAGCAACTTACAAACAATGCGTCTATACAGAAGCACAAAAAAAAGGCTATGTGAAAATTGATTCTCGTGTCGCAACCGATGCTATTATGAAACAATGCGAACCTAGCCTAGGAAAAATTCGAACTATCTTTATTAATGCTGGCGTACCACCTATTTCAATCGACCGATTTCTTAAAAAAACACGCGCAGACTTAACAAGAAATATTCTTAGATCTCTCATGTTCGCCGAAGCGGCTCGCAAAGCTGGCGCTCAATAAATACAACCCTTTATTACTCATAATTATGAACAACACAGAATTTAATATAGATTTAAACCTCACCCCTACTACCTTTGATGCAATTCATGCCTATTTAGCGGCAACTGTTTTTGGACTTGCGCTTACTGTTATTATTCTTTTATTTATCTTACTGCTGAGTATGTTGCGCAACGCAAAGAAAGCAAAGCAAACTAAAGTAAGCACGAATAGCGAGCAGACTATTTCTAGCACTATCCCTAAGCGTGAACCTGAAGTTAAAATCGTTGAAAAAGTTGTCGAAGTTGAGAAGATTGTTGAGATTGAAAAAATCGTCCAACTTCCTGCTCCTGAACCTATTATCTTAAAAGAATCAACACCAGAGGCAGCACTACAGCTTTTAAACCTGTTACAAACAGAAGCACGCTTTATTGATTTCATCAAAGAAGATATGAGCGCTCATAGCGATGCTGATATTGGTGCTGCTGCTCGCGTTATGTTGACCGGCTGCAATAAAACAATTAATCAGCACTTTGATATTTCATCGGTGCGGTCTGAAGAAGAAGGTAGTCCAATCACTTTAGCAGAAGGCTTTAATGCAGCCGAGGTCCGCTTAACTGGAAATATTGTTGGTGAAGCGCCTTTTAGCGGCACTTTAATCCATAAAGGCTGGAAAGTAACCAATATCAAACTCCCTAAGCTAACTCAAGACCACCAAGCTGAAATTATTGCTGCGGCAGAGGTTGAGTTATGAACCACCAACTCTTCTCTGGCACCACTAACACGAGCAAAGCGAAATTTTCTATCGGGATTGATTTAGGAACAACACACAGTGTTTTGTCTTATGTTGATATTTCTGACCCTGACAATGATGAAATCACCCAAAAGGTCTTACAAATCCCTCAACTCATTGCGCCTGGCGTTATTGAAGATAAGCCACAGCTGCCCTCTTTTTTATACCAAGCACACGCCGCCGAGTTAACAGAAGGAGACGTGGTTTTACCTTGGACCAATCAGCCCAAATTTTTAGTCGGCGAAATCGCACGTCATTTAGGTGCAAAAACGCCTATACGTTTAGTCTCTAGTGCTAAAAGTTGGCTTTGTCATGCAGGTGTTGACTGCAAAGAAGCTATTTTGCCGAGTGAAGCGCCTGATGAAGTAGAGAAATTATCTCCCTTCCAAGCGAGTGTTGCTTATTTAGAACATTTATCTGCGGCATGGAACAAGCAATATCCTGATCAGCCAATTACCGAGCAAGAAATCACCCTAACAATTCCTGCATCTTTCGACCCTGCGGCTCGCGAACTAACCGCTGAAGCAGCACAGCAAGTTGGTTTAACGAATGCTACTTTATTGGAAGAACCACAAGCTGCGTTATATAGTTGGATAGAAAAAAGTGAAGGAGACTGGCGTAACCACGCCACTGTCGGCGACATTATTTTAGTGATTGATGTTGGTGGAGGAACCACTGATTTATCTTTAATTGCAGTCACAGAACAAGGTGGTAATTTAGGATTAACTCGCGTTGCAGTGGGTGACCATATCTTATTAGGTGGTGATAATATGGATTTAGCTTTAGCTTATACGCTAAAAGCTAAACTGGAAAAAGCAGGTAATCAGCGTTTAGCCGCTTGGCAAATACAAGCTTTAACTCATGCTTGCCGCGACGCAAAAGAAACCATTTTAAGTAATGATGAAGCCGATAATATTGCGGTAGTTGTTCCTAATAGAGGTTCTTCTTTAATTGGTGGGACTTTACGCACCGAGTTAACCCGTGATGAAGTTAATGCTGTTTTATTAGAAGGTTTCTTACCCGAAGTCAGTAGTCATGAATACCCTGCCATCAACCCACGCTCAGGACTAAGAAGTAAAGGCCTACCTTATGCGCAAGATGCCGCTATTACTCGTCATTTAGCTGCATTTTTAAGCCGCCAAGTCGATGCAGTTAAGAACATCGACGGGGTTACTCTCAGTGAAAATGCAAGTTTCCTTCATCCCTCTGCCGTTTTATTTAATGGCGGAGTATTAAAGTCACCGCGCATTACCAGCCGACTTATGTCGGTTTTAAATAGCTGGTTAACCGCCGAACAAGCGCCTGACGCACGTTTATTATCAGGGCTAGATTTAGATCTCGCTGTTGCTCGTGGCGCCGCCTATTATGGCTATGTTCGCCAAGGGCACGGGGTACGTATTAAAGGTGGTACAGCCGCTTCTTATTATGTTGGCGTAGAAAGTTCGATGCCTGCTGTACCTGGTATGGCACCTGAAATTCAAGCGCTGTGTATTGCTCCTTTTGGTATGGAAGAAGGAAGCAATGCAGAGTTAGTCGGTGATGAGTTTGGACTTATTGTCGGCGAACCTGTTCGCTTTCGCTTTTTTAGCTCTAAAACACGTCGTGACGATACCGTTGGTACGCGTTTAGAATATTGGGGTGATGATGAATTAGAAGAGCTTAATGAAATTGAAATCACACTTTCTGATGAAGGTTATAAAGTCGGGGAAGTTATTTCTGTGCACCTTAATTCTTTAATTACAGAAACAGGGACACTAGAACTGCACGCGGTTTCTAACCAAAATAATCAGCACTGGAAAATTGAATTCGATGTTCGCTCTGGTGAAGAATAATTTTTTGGCTACACATTTAAGACGAAGCAGGTCTTCATGCGAAAAGCAGGATGGGTAGAATGGTGCACCTGTTTTTTAGGTGTGCAGTAAAACCCATCATCAACTCTACCTATAATGTGATGGGTTTCGCAAAAAGACGCTCTACCCATCCTACATTTTATAAGCTGTCCCACCTTAAAATAGTAGCCTAATTTTTAAATATAATAATATAGCTGCAAGACTTTAACTGGCCTTTTAAATGAATAAAAAATCAGCACAATATCATATTGGTATCGATTTAGGCACGACACATACGGTTGTTGCTTATGCGGAAACGCATAAAAAAAATGCAGCTATTCATATTTTTGAAATCGAGCAACTGGTTGCCCCAGGCGAAGTATCCAGCCTAAATTTACTGCCTTCTGTTCGATATCACCCTGCTTCTGGTGAGCTATCTGAAGCAGATATGGCTTTTTCGCCTGCCGGTGATTCAGCAATTATTGGCCAAGCGGCTCGCGTGCTAAGCGCCAAAACACAAGGCCGTTTTGTCAGTAGCGCTAAAAGCTGGTTATCACACCCTTCTATTGATCATACAGCGGCTATCTTACCTTGGGGCAGCCAAGATGATGTGCATAAAATATCTCCCTTAGAAGCCAGTGCGAGTTATTTAAAGCATGTTCGCCAAGTTTGGAACCATAAAAATCCTAACGCTTTATTTGAAGAGCAAAATATTGTCATTACCGTTCCCGCTTCCTTTGATGAATCCGCTCGATCTTTAACCATAGAAGCAGCGCGTATTGCAGGCATACAGCACGCACGTTTATTAGAAGAGCCGCAAGCCGTTTGTTATGATTGGTTACACCGACATGCAGAGACCTTAAAGGACACTTTAAAAAACATTAAACTGCTGCTAGTTTGTGATGTAGGCGGCGGTACAACAGATTTAACACTTATCAAAGTAGATCACTCTCAAAAAGAGCCAAAACTCTCGCGTATTGCCGTGGGTGAACATTTAATGCTGGGTGGAGATAATATCGACCTTAGCTTAGCTCACCTTGCTGAATCACGAATTAATAGTGCCAATAAAAAACTTTCAAGCTCTGACTTATCATCTCTATTAGAGCAATGCCGTCTCGTTAAGGAACAACTGCTTGCCGATAATGCCCCTGAGTTTCTTAATGTCACCTTACTCGGTGGGGGTTCAAAACTCATCGGCGGCGCACGTTCAGCACAATTTAGTCGCGATGAAGTGCAAGAAATTGCACTGGATGGTTTTTTTCCACTATCAAACATTGATGAATTACCTAATAAAAAACGCAGCGGTGTAGTTGAATTTGGCTTACCTTATGCTGCGGAAGCGGCGGTTAGTAAGCATATTGCTGCTTTTTTAGAAACACATCAACAAACCATTAAATCTGAGTTAGGTGAAGGCATTGCAATCCCTGATGCTTTATTGCTTAATGGCGGTGTTTTTCGTAGCCCGAAAATAACGCAACGTACTATTGAACTTTTAGAATCGTGGCAATCGAAAGCCCCAGTACTATTAAAAAATCAACATCCAGAGCTTTCTGTTGCCTATGGTGCAGTCAGTTATGGTTTAGCACGCGAACATAAAAACATCAATATTGGTGGCGGTGCATCGCGTCATTATTTTCTTTTGATTGGCCCAAAAGATG
>DAOUSK010000055.1 GCA_030627265.1 Methylococcaceae bacterium | reverse complement strand
TGCAGAAACACGTTTATTCCAACCGTATTCAATTAACGAAGTGAATGGTGAAAAAATCGCGGTTATCGGCATTGATATTGCCAGTAAAACAAAAAACTCATCTAACCCAGATGTGACAACTGAATTCTTTGATGAGTTAGCGACGGTTGACCGTTATACAAAAGAATTGAAACAGAAAAAAGTTAATAAAATTATTCTATTAACGCATTACCAGTTTAATAATGATCAACAGCTTGCTCTATTAAGTAAAGGTGTGGATATTATTGTCGGTGGTGACTCGCATACTTTATTAGGTGATTTTACAGACCTAGGGCTTAATTCTTCAGGTACATACCCCACTGAATCCACTAGTCGTAATAATAAAAAGATCTGTATCGTTCAGGCTTGGCAATATGCAAATATCGTTGGCGAGTTAAACATAAGCTTCGACAAGCATGGTAACGTCTTATCCTGCTCTGGAACACCGCATTTGTTAGTCGGTGATAGTTTTAAACGTAAAGATGCCACAGGTTCAAGAGTTGAACTTGAAGGTGAAGAGCGTCAAGAAATTTATGATTATATCGACGCAACTGAAAACATCAGTATTGTTGAAAAGGACTATGAAGCAAATATTATTTTATCTGGATACCAAGAGCAGGTTGATGCATTAAAAGCCGATGCTATTGGTGTGGTTAGTGAAGATTTATGTTTAGTTAGACTTCCTGGTGAAAGTAGAAGTGCTATCTGTGATGTATCTATCACCAATGCGCACGGCAGTGACATCAGTAATATTGTCGCCCTAGCATTTAAAGAGCAGAGCTTAGAAGCTGATATTTCTATTCAAAATGCGGGCGGTGTACGTATAGATATACCCGCTGGAGATATTAGTGTCGGTGGTGCGTATACCTTATTACCTTTTGCTAATACCCTCGTCAATTTAACAATGACAGGTCAAGAAATCATTAGCGTACTTGAGGAAGCAGTTGAGTTTGCAGCATTCACTGTCGGCGGTTCATCAGGTGCTTATCCATACGCGTCAGGCTTGCGTTGGAATGTTGATCTATCTCAAACTATGGGGCAACGTTTTTCAAATATTGAAGTGAAATTAAAAGGCGAAACTGAGTGGACAGCGATTGATGTCAACGAAAACTATACGGTTGTAACCAATAACTTCATTGCTGGCGGCAAAGATGGTTATTTTACTTTCGGTACGGTTAGCTCAGAAGGCAGAATAGTTGATACCTACCTTGATTATGCTCAGTCTTTTGTTGATTATGTAGAGCGTTTAACAGCAGAAGGACTCTCAATTAATAAATTACCATTAAACGAATACAGCACTCAAGTATTTATTAACAAAGATGGGCTAGTACAAAAATAAGTTACAGTCTCGACTTATTACGGCCTCCAGAAGGTTACATTAAGGCATGTCATTTATTCCCTGGTGTAACCTTTTTTAGTCAATATCTTTATCTTTGCATTTTGTAAGCTTACTTGTAATGTCTGGTTGTTTAGCTTTTGATATTCCTATTAAATATTTTAACGATTGCTCTCTTTTTTATCTTGTATCTGGTATTGATTTAGAGTAATTCATTAATAAATAAGCTTGATTTAATAGTTCTTTTTTATTTTTACCGTTTCCTGATTCTTTGATTACCTCTGGGGATTCATCTTTAAATCCTTACCGCTATTTTTTCCGTGTTCGCCTGAGCTTTGACCACCCAAGATTTAAGTTTTAATTCTTTAGTTTCTCGATATTTTAAAAAATCCTTTTTAACTCCCTCGATAAATGTTGTCCCTGCAATTGATTTAATACCTTTTTTTGCCAGTGTTTCAATTGTGTTTTTTAATTCAAGGGGTTTGAAGGGTTTGAACGATTTCAGTTTGGTTAAGAACTCCCCGCAATTTCACAGGAACCCTAATACGAAAATATTAAGGTATCACCACATCGGACAACATACGGTATTTTAGACATTTTACGCGCTCAGTGTGTAGCACCCTTGTGTAACAAAGGTTACTTTGAGTCGTAAACAGGAAAAAGATTTTCCTTTTCAGTCAGTTACTTATAATGGCGGAGAGCAAGGGATTCGAACCCTTGATACGTTGCCGTATACACGCTTTCCAAGCGTGCGCCTTCGGCCACTCGGCCAGCTCTCCACTAGACTACTCAGCGAACGCCAAGTAGCTGACTATCATAGTTCAGGATGGTTTTTTTTGCAATGCGTTTATTCTGCCATTGCTTCTAACTCATCCCAGCGTTGATACACTTTCTCTAACGCCTTTTCTACGTCCTCTAATTCTGCCAAAACAAGATTCACTTTATCTTGATCTTGTTGATAAAAATTAGCGGCATTCATTTTGCTATTTACTGCCGTTTGTTTTTCTTCTAAAGTTTCTATCAATAACGGTAATTCATCAAGCTCTTTTTGTTCTTTAAAACTCAATTTTTTCTTTTTTGTAGCTGCTGTTGTTGGTGCTTTTTTTACCTCTAATTTGGCTTCTTGTTTATCCGCTTTTGCTTGGGCTTTCTTTTTTGATTGGCTGTAATTCAACCAATCTGAATAGCCACCTACATATTCATTAACAACGCCCTCTCCTTCAAACACAAACACACTGGTCACAACATTATCTAAGAAGACTCTATCATGGCTTACAACGATTAAGGTGCCATCATACTCAACTAAGCGTTCTTCTAATAACTCCAAGGTTTCCATATCTAAATCATTGGTGGGTTCATCCATAATGATTAGATTAGCTGTTTTGGTAAATAGTTTAGCTAATAATAAGCGATTTTTCTCGCCGCCTGATAACGTTTTTACAGGAGAGCGCGCTCTTGCTGGTAAAAATAAGAAATCACTTAAATACGAAATAACATGGCGTGGCTCACCATTAATCATCACGTGATCATTACCATCCGCTAAGGTATCCGCAACACTAATTTCAGGATCTAGCTCATCTCTTAATTGGTCAAAATAAGCCACTTGTAATTTAGTACCTTGCTCAACAACACCTGAGTCGGGCTTTAACCCTTCTAATAATAATTTTAAGAATGTTGTTTTCCCTGTTCCATTCGGGCCAACTAATCCAATTTTGTCGCCGCGCTGAATAACGGTGGAGAAATTTTTAACAATAGGGTTATCAGGGTAGCTAAAGCTAATATCTTTAACGCTAACCACTTTTTTACCTGATTGCTCACCACTTTCCATAGAGAGTTTGGTATTGCCTTGTAGGTTACGACGTTGCGCCCGCTCTTTGCGCAAGGACTCTAAGGCACGTACACGACCTTCGTTACGTGTCCGTCTCGCTTTAATACCTTGGCGTATCCAAACTTCTTCTTCGGCTAATTTTTTATCAAAGAGTGCATTTTGTGTTGCTTCTTCTTCTAAAGAGGCGGCTTTTTTGACTAAATAATCAGCATAATCTCCAGGCCAAGAGACTAAGTTACCCCGATCTAAATCAACAATGCGTGTTGCTAGTTTTTGTAAGAAGGAGCGATCATGAGTAATAAATAAAATAGCGCCTTTAAAATTAACTAACTGCTCTTCTAGCCACATAATACTTTCTAAGTCTAAGTGGTTAGTTGGCTCATCTAAGAGTAAAACTTCTGGCTCAACAACCAGTGCTTTTGCTAAAGAAACACGTCGCTTCCAACCGCCTGATAATCCTTTAATTTTTGTTTCTGGCGGTAAGTTTAATTTGCTTAAAGTGCTTTCTACCCGCTGCTGAAGCTGCCAACCATTATGCACATCTAGCTTATGCTGTAGATCCCCCATTTCTTGCATAACGGCATCAGTAAAGTCAGTTTCTAGGGTTAAATCATGATAGCGCTTAATCCACTCTCCTATTTCTCCTAATCCACCTGCCACAACATCGTAAATAGTTTCCTCATCAGGCAAATGTGGCATTTGCTCTAATACTGCGATGCGTAACTCAGGTCTATACCAAACTTCTCCTTCATCAGCATTAATATGGCGCATGACAATTTTCATCAAGGTCGATTTTCCTTCTCCATTTCGACCGAGCAAACCCACTCTCTCCCCTTCTTCTAGCTGAAATTCAGCCTTATTAAGTAAGGAGTGCGTTCCAAATGCAATGGAGACTTTTTTTAATCGTAATAGTGCCATTTAGTTACCGTAAATCTTGAAGAAGAGCGTTTCAGCATCTTATTTTATTTTTGCAAAAAAAAGAGGAGCGACGGCTCCTCTATTCTTAATCTTTAAAACTCAGTTATTATCTCAATCAATAATAACTGCAAACTGTTATACGTAATTTTTTCTAAAGCCATGTAAGCATAACAATTTGAGTATTAATTTATTGAAAATTATTACGCAGTCAATTTTAAATATTTTTGATATAAACCATCGTGTTCTTCAACTTTATCAGGGTCTTTATCGATACAATCAACTGGGCAAACTTCTATACATTGTGGTACATCGTGATGCCCTACACATTCTGTACAAAGTGCTGGGTCGATTATATAAATATCTTCCCCTTGGCTAATTGCGCCATTGGGGCACTCTGGTTCACACACATCACAATTTATACATTCATCATCAATCAGTAATGACATTTTTATCCTCTATTAAATTTTTCTATTAAGTGTTCTTGTACAACTTGGGGCACAAAGCTAGAAACATCACCACCTAGCCTTGCTATTTCTTTAATCATGCTGGAAGAAATAAATTCATATTGTTCCGCTGGCGTTAGAAACACAGTTTCTAAGTCTGGCGATAAACGACGATTCATCCCAGCAAGCTGAAATTCATATTCAAAATCTGAAATCGCTCTCAAACCACGCAAGATAACGCTTGCATTATGCTGTTTAGCACAATCAACCAATAAGTTATCAAAACCTATAATACTGACATTCCCGAACTTAGCAGTGACGTCTTCTAGTAATTTAACTCGTTGACTCAACTCAAATAAGGGGTGTTTGTTACTATTATCCGCCACGGCAACAATTACTTTGCTATATAAGCGTGCGGCACGAGCGATAATATCTATATGCCCATTGGTAACTGGGTCAAACGTCCCAGGGTAAATTGCTGTTATTTCCATTTATTTCGTTATATTACACACTCTTAACAAGTGTTTTTCAAACGGACTATTATACCTTGCTAAAATCAGCAAAGGAACACGATTTTACTCTACTATGTCTCGCTACTATTAATTTAAGCCATACAATCATATTACATGATAGGCAGAACTAGCTTAAAAAACGCCAAGCTAAGGCGTCACATTGCTCTGGGACGCTAGTTAAAGCATTGCGCCCCTTAAGATCATTACCAGTTAATTGCTGACTTACCGATACTTTCTAAATAATGATTTGTTTTTGAAAATGGCTTACTCTTAAAAAAACCGCGATAAGATGACAAAGGTGATGGGTGTGGAGATTTCAATATATGATGCTTTTTTGCATCCAAAAGCGATGCTTTTTTTTGTGCGTAACTCCCCCAAAGTATAAAAACAACCCCTTCAGAATGATCATTTAATAACTGAATAATTTTATCGGTAAACTGCTCCCATCCTTGTTTTTGATGAGCAGCAGCTTTATTTTTTTCTACCGTAAGTACGCTATTCAGTAATAAAACACCTTGTTCAGCCCAGTCAGTTAAACAGCCACTTAGCGGAATTCCCATTACTAAATCATCACTTAATTCTTTATAAATATTGACTAAAGAGGGAGGATATTTTGTCGCTGGTAATACAGAAAAACTCAAACCATGCGCCTGCCCTTCTCCATGGTAGGGATCTTGCCCTAATATAACTACCTTAACTTGATTAAACGGCGTTAAATTTAAAGCATGGAAGTATTGGTTTTCTTCGGGGTAAATTATTTTCTTTTGCTCTGATTCTTGCTGCAAAAAATGCTGTAACTTTTGCATATAATCTTTATCGAACTCTTCTTTTAAATAGTGCTGCCAAGAAGAATCTAGCGGTAAATCTTTTAACTTTTTCATAACAATTCACAAATAAAAAAGGCCATCTAAGATGGCCTTTCATTGAAGCATTTTCTAAAATACAACGTAAAGCTAAGCTTCTTTATCACCTTGCTCTGATTCAGAAATATCCTCTACTTCCGGCTCTTCATTTTCAACAGACTCATCAACACTCGGTTCATCTGCTTCTGCTTCTGCCTCAGGCTCATCTTCTGCAGGCGGATCTATTTTTTCACCTTTTAATAAAGTTGCTATCTGATTCTTATCAATCGTTTCCCAGTCCATCAATGCTTGTGCCATATTATGCAAAATATCCATATTAGCTTTAAGAATATTTTCTGCATTTTGATAATTTTTATCAATCAATTTACGAACTTCTTCATCAATGACAATGGCCATTTTCTCAGACATAGGTTTCGCTTGGGAGCCCATGTATCCGCCTTCAGTATCACCATAATCCATTGGCCCTAATGTGTCAGATAAACCCCATTTTGTTACCATATTACGAGCAAGTTGCGTCGCACGTTCGATATCATTAGAAGCGCCCGTCGTTACTTTGTTATCACCATAAATTAATGCTTCTGCAATACGCCCACCAAATAAACCCGCTATTTGGCTTTCTAATTTATCTTTACTCGCACTGTATTGGTCGCGTTCCGGTAGGAACATAGTGATCCCTAAAGCGCCTCCACGCGGCATAATGCTGACTTTATAAACAGGATCATGGTCAACAACATTTTGCCCAACAATAGCATGTCCTGCTTCATGATAAGCGGTCATTAATAAGTCTTCTTTACGCATGACCATCGAGCGTTTTTCTGCTCCCATTAGTAACTTATCACGCGCACCATCTAAGTGACTCATTGAGACTAATTTCTTATTTGCTCTTGCAGCAGCAAGCGCACCTTCATTGACTAAATTAGCTAACTCAGCACCTGAAAAACCAGGTGTTCCTCGTGCTAAATCCCTAACACTGACATCTTTATCTTGTGGGATCTTTTTAATATGTACGCTTAAAATTTTCTCGCGCCCTTTAATATCAGGCAATCCTACGTGAACTTCTCTGTCAAAACGCCCTGGTCTTAATAACGCTTTATCTAAAACGTCTGACCTATTCGTTGCTGCGATAACAATAATACCTTCATTACCACTAAAGCCATCCATTTCAACTAAAAGCTGATTTAATGTTTGCTCGCGTTCGTCATTACCGCCACCACCTGTACCAGCACCGCCCCGTTGGCGACCTACCGCATCAATTTCATCAATAAAAATAATACAAGGCGCGCGTTTTTTGGCTTGTTCAAACATATCTCGTACACGAGATGCCCCAACACCAACGAACATTTCGACAAAATCGGAACCTGAAATAGAGAAAAAAGGTACGCCAGACTCACCAGCAATAGCACGTGCCAATAAAGTTTTACCTGTACCTGGAGGTCCTACTAATAAAACACCATGCGGAATTTTCCCACCGACTAATTCATATTTACTAGGATTTTTCAAAAAATCGACAATCTCAACAACATCATCTTTTGCTTCTTCCACGCCGGCTACATCAGAAAAATTAACTTTAACCTGATCTTCTTCTAATAGTTTTGCGCGACTTTTCCCCATGCCCATTTGGCCGCCTGCTCCACCGCCACCTTGCTGTTTACGAAAAAAGTAAACCCAAACAACAATTAATAAAATCATTGGTGCCCATGAAATAAAAATAGTCATCAACATCGACTCTTCTTCTTCTTCAGCGACTTTAATTTTAACGCCATACTCGATTAAATCATCGATCATATGCACATCATCAGGGTTGGTCGTTACAAATTGCTCTCCATTACGCAACTTCCCTTTAACGGTATTACCATCAATAATGACTTCAGCGACGGCACCATTTCTAATATCGTCGATAAAATCGGAATATAGAATAGTATAGTTTTGCTCGTAACTGGGACGCACTGAGCCCATAAAACTAAAAAATAAACTAGCAACCACAGCAAACATTGCGATTCTGGAAAGGTTTTTGATCATTATAAATTCTCTATTTTTGGGGTCGACTCTGTTTAGTATGGTGCCGACAATCGAGTTTACAACTTAATTTATTAAAATTTTGGAAAGCTTTAACAAAGTAACTTTGATTATTGGTTCTTTTTCGGTATTCTAGCTGCATCTTAAAACTAAACAAGGATTCATTATGCCTATCACGCCAGAAATTCTCGAAGAACTGAATATTTTAACACGTTATAACTTAGCATCAGCCCAAGAAGGAATAAAAATTCATCACACAGCAGCGCCTGAATTAATTGCAGCCGTAAAACGCTTACATAGCAAAGGCTTAGTTGATCAAGAAGATGGTGGCTATTTAACTAGTTTAGGTATTGAAGCTGCAGAACACATCCAAAAATCGATGATTATTTTAGCAAATTAAATCCTTTTAAAAAGCGGGGTTATTTTAAAAATAGCCTCCGCTTTTTAGTTACAAATTATTCTAATTTCAAACCCGCTTTTTTCCAGTCAGGAAAGCCACCGCGGTAATAAAAAACTTTCTTCCAGCCCCATTGCACTGCTTTTTCACTTGCGACTGCACTACGTTGACATAAATCCCCGTTACAATAAAAAACCACCGGCTGACTTTTTCTAAGTACCTTTAATAACGCACTTTCGGTTAAGGCTAATTTTAAATCTAAATGAATTGCCCAAGCTATATGCTCCTTAGAGAAATCTGAAGCTCGCCGCACATCAATAAAAGTAGCCCCTTGGTTCATTAATGCTTTTGCCTGAACGGTATTAATAGTAACGGCACCCTCAACCTGAAGCGGCGCGGGGGACTTTGCATAACTAACATTTACCGATAAAACAAACAATAAACTGATTATTAAATTTTTCATTATTATTCCTCTTTATTTGGTTTTTGAAATGATACTTTACCTTCATCCAAAGCAAAAAAACCTGCCCCATACCTAGCCTTAACTTTAATTTCTTGATCAAAAATCTTAATAGTAACACCCGGATTTGTTTCTTTTTGCACTATAATTCGTCCGGATTTTACTTGATCTACACAATCTTCACTTCTTGATTGTTCTGCCATTAGCTCCGTTATTTCTTGCTTTATAGACTCTGTTTCTTCTGTCAGAGCTAATTTTTCCCTCTTTGCTTTATCCGTCTTTTGTTTGGATAAGCCTACCATTTTTCCTAGCTTGGAAATCAATTTAGCATTTTTATCCGAAATCTCTTTTTTGATTGATTTTAAACGCTCTTCTACTGCATCACTATACAAAACAACAATTTCTGTTGATAATCCTGAGGACCCACCCAATTCCTCCGCCCGAATAAGCACCCCAGAAACAGTACGCCCACCAACGATAGAACTTTTTTTCTGTCCTTTGCTACCCACTACAACTTGCTGCTCTGCAAAAACAAAACTATTGGATAATTTTGTTTTAATTAACACATCACCTTTCGCTTGAACTCGAATATTATCTAAATAACCGGCCGATAAATTACCTGCACATTTAATTTCAACATTACTGCTTCTATTAGCATGACCTCGTGCGCCTAGTTTAATATCTACATTTCCACCCGCTTCAATAGACCCATCTTCCAGCATACCAAAGACTTGAACATCTCCCGTTGCTTTAACACGCATCCCAGCACTGATATTTTCTTTAATAATAATCGAGCCATCATAATCAATATCCCCCGTGGCCAAATCAACACTACCTAAGGTTTTTAAGTGTCCAACTTTAACCCCCTTGTGTGCCATGACCGGCTGGCCTTTCATACTAGAAATTAAAACATTGGGATTTTTGGAGCAAATGACAGCACCATCACCTGCATTAAATGCTAATGCTTCACCCGTTTTAGCTTCTATCTCTTCCCCAATAACATTAATACCTTTTTTAGGTTCTGTTGGAGGAATCATTCGCATAAGCTCTACGCCTTCTTCAACAGAAAGCAGTTCTTCTAAATCACAATATTCCAGGGATCCATCCCTGCTTTCACTAGGCAGCCTTTCCGTTATTTCATCGTGTAATGATTCAAACTGGGTATCCTGCCCATGCTGCGCTGGATACCCTTTAGCAACCTCAACCTCAATAAGAGCGCCAGGATCACTACGCTGCCCTTGCAAAATCAGGCCTACAATTCTTTTTTTATTCACTAAACTTAAATCAACTTTTCTCGTATCAAGCGCCGCCATAATATCTTGAACACCGACTTGCTTACCACCCCGCGCCGTGGCTATACTTAATTTCGCCGTTAATTTATCATGAGGAATCAAAATATCGACAGCCCCGTCTTCTTTATTGCCTAATTTTACTCGTCCTGCTTTTTTTGACTTAAGTAGTTTTTTAATTTCTTCATGCGCCTCTTTCTCAATATCAATACCTAAGCAACCTTCTTGTTTTAGCAATTGCTTGAGGTACTCTTCAGAATATTTACTTTTATCCATAGCACTAGGCACACTGGCATAGACCCCACCAAACTCATTCACCTCAATAATTATTTCTTCTGCCTGTTGACCACTCATTTATTATCTCAACTCTTAATTATATTGAAGAAAAATCAACCTCAACTATTCCAAGCTTTTTCTAAGCGTTTTGCTGAAACAGGGTAAGGCGTTCTTAATTGCTGCGCAAATAAAGAAACTCTAAGTTCTTCTATCATCCAACGAAAACTTTCTCTCTCTGGATTCACACTTTCATTTTTCTGACGCTTTTCTATATCCGCCCAAAACCACTGCTGAAAACGCGCCATTTCCTGCATTTTCTGTTGATCTTTACTCGATTGCTGCAACATAATATCTAATCTTGCATCAATCGCTTTTAAATATCGCGGATAATGGCGCAAATTATCATACGCGGCTAAGGTTAAAAATCCTTGGTAAAATAACCTTAGTAATTGTTTTTGCACATCTTGTACCGAGACATCACTTGCTGGCATAGTCGCTAAGCGTAATTTAACTTGTGTGTACTGGCTTAACGATGCCACAACTGCATCACCAATTTTAGTCGCTAAATTCATTAACTCTGCTTTATTATCTCGTAAAACCTGATCAAACTGATTTTTTGTGCGAATTGTGTGACCTGTGACAAAAACTGATTTGATGACTAATGTTAATACATCCTCTTTATACCCTTGACTAACAACATCTTTTTTTAAGTCAACATGTGCTTTTAACCGATTATAAGCAAGCTCCGATTCAGGTGAAAAGGGGATATTTTTAGCAATATATTTCGCTTCTTTTTTTAGCTGTAATTGAAACAATCGCACTAAGCCTTGCTCATGTAAAACAGCGGCTTTTTCCTGAGTATCCATGATGCGCACACCGACAGAATCCCCTTCATCGATAATTGCAGGATAACCAATAAAATCTTGACCATTTTGCTCAAATTGATACACGTCAGGTAAATCATCAAAGGCCCATTGAATACAGCCGGTATAATTTAATTCATCTTCTGCAATTTGGTTAAAGCTATCCCCTGCGGCTTCCGTATATTTATGCTGTAAAGCTTTCAGGTCACGACTATTATCAATTTGCTTGCCATCTTCATCAATCACACGAAAATTCATGCGCAAATGATCAGTTAATACTTCGGTATTCCATGTCGTTAAAGGAATCGCTTCGCCCGTGAGTTTTCGTAAGCGCATCGCCAGCCATTCGTACAAAGACCCTTTGCCATCTGGCTCTACCTCTAAACAACGTTCGACCATATTCGGCACTGGCACAAAATGTTTGCGCAGATTTTTTGGCAAACCTTTTATTAAAGCGATTAATTTTTCTGTTAACAACCCCGGTACTAACCACTCAAAAGCTTGCTCTGTCAGTTGATTCAATTGATGCACGGGAATAACCAGCGTGACACCGTCTTCTTCATGGCCTAAGTCAAAACGATACTGTAATTCTAATGTCAGTCGCCCGACTTGCTTTTCATCGGGGTATTCCCACGAACTAATATGCCCCTCATCGGTACGCGTTAAATCTTCCTTGGTTAAGAATAGTAGCTTAGGCTGCTCTCGCTCTATTTTCTTCCGCCATTGGTCAAAAGTAATACCATTAACTACCGTTTCAGGAATTTTCTGCTCATAAAAATCATATAGCCACTCTTCATCTTCAACCAAATCAACACGGCGACCTTTATGCTGAATGTAGCCAACCTCCTCTAATAAAGCTTCATTGGCTTTAAAGAAAGGCGCACGAGTTTGGTAATCATGCTCAACTAAAGCATGCCGAATAAACATCTGCCGCGCAGCTTTAGGGTCTACCTTTTCATACGGAATTTTTCGCTTGGCGCTTAAGGTTAATCCATATAATAAGGTACGTTCAAAAATAGCCCCGCGCGCCGCTTTTTTCTCCCAATGTGGATCAAAATGATTTTGCTTCACTAAATGCTCAGCACAGCGCTCTATCCATTCCGGCTCAATACGCGCTACACAACGCCCATACACTTTACTGGTTTCAACTTGTTCAGAAGCCATGATCCATTTAGGCTTGAGTTTATGCTGCCCTGAACCTGGAAAAATAAAAAACTTTAAGTTACGCGCACCTAAATATTCATATTGCTCGTGGCGAAAGCCAATATTAGATAATAAGCCCGGTAGCAAAGCTTGATGGATGGCTTCGTACGATGCTTCTGTACTATTGAGTTTAAATTTGAGTTCACCTTTAATCACTTGCGCGATTTGCGTATGCACATCCTGCCATTCTCTTAAGCGAACATAGGATAAAAAGTTTTGCTTACACCATTTACGCAATTGATTATTCGACAGATGTTTTTTGCGTTCTTCAAAGGTTTTCCAGATATTCAAAAAACTCAGAAAATCTGAGCCTTCAGCAATAAACTCTGCATGCTTGGCATCGGCCTGCTGCATTTTATCTGATGGCTTTTCTCTTGGGTCTTGAACACTTAAACCCGAAACAATAATAGAGACCTCATTAAGGCAAGATAACTCCTTAGCGGCAATTAACATACGCGCTAATTTAGGATCAACTGGTAATTTTGCTAATTGCTGCCCCACGGCGGTTAATTTGCCTGATTTATCTAAGGCATGCACTTCTTGTAAGCTGCTAAGACCATCCCGAATCATTTTATCTTCAGGCGGTTCAACAAAAGGGAAATCCCGTATGTCGCCCAGTTTTAATGCAGACATTTGTAAAATAACGGCTGCTAAACTGGTCCGTTTAATTTCTGGCTCAGTAAATTCAGGTCGTGCTAAATAATCATCTTTTGAATAGAGGCGAATACAAATTCCATCTGCAACACGTCCGCAACGCCCTGCTCTTTGGTTAGCACTCGCTTGTGATACTTTTTCTATCGGTAAACGCTGAATCTTACTACGATGGCTATAGCGACTAATCCGCGCATGCCCGACATCAATGACACTACGAATACCTGGCACAGTAAGCGAGGTTTCAGCAACATTGGTCGCTAATACAATTCGTCGCTTGCCTGATGTGCTTTTAAAAACGCGTTCTTGTTCGCTAACACTGAGTTTTGAATACAGCGGTAATACTTCAAACCGGCCGTGATTATGTTTGCGTAAACTTTCATCTGTTTCCCGTATATCCCGTTCACCACTGAGGAAAATTAGAATATCACCGGCAATATCATGCTGTAGCTCATCCACCGCGTCTAAAATACCGCGCTGAACATCACTAGTCGTCTCATCACTTTCTTCTTCCTGCTCAATCGAGCGATAACGCATTTCAACAGGAAAAGTCCGCCCTGATACATTAATAATCGGCGCATCAAAAAAATGTTTAGAAAAACGCTCTGGATCGATAGTTGCCGAGGTAATGATTAACTTTAAATCAGGACGACGCGGTAAAAGCCAGCGCATATAGCCCATTAAAAAATCAATATTTAAACTACGCTCATGCGCCTCATCAATAATAATCGTGTCATATTGATTCAAATAAGGGTCGTTTTGCGATTCAGCCAGTAAAACCCCATCGGTCATCAATTTAACTAAAGAGCTTTCATGTGTTTTATCATGAAAACGTATTTTATAACCCACCGCTTTACCGAGCGGCTGCTTCAACTCTTCCGCAATTCTATCCGCAACCGTACGCGCCGCAATTCGACGCGGCTGTGTATGGCCAATCAAACCTGCCGCACCTCGGCCAATGGATAAACAAATCTTAGGTAATTGCGTAGTTTTCCCTGAACCTGTTTCGCCACAGAGAATCACCACCTGATTTTTTTGAATCAACTGTGCAATTTCATCTTTTTTCGCGGTAACGGGTAAATCTGGGTATTCCAATACAGGAAAGCTCTCTAACCGTGAATTACGTTTTTCAATGGAGAGCTTTAGCTTTAACTCAAGTTGAGCTAATTTTTCCTTAATATCTTTGCCTTTTTTTAGCTCATTGCCCAAGCGATCTAATTGACGCTTTATTGGCTGCCGATCTTTATTAAGGGTTTTTGTTAGGTTTTTACTAAGTTGCTGAATGAGTTCTTTGGATGACATAGGCGGCGTGGCAGTTTTAATTATGATTTTGTAATGTGATGGATTCTTTCGGCTGCATTTAAAATCAACCCATTATTAATTAGCAGGAAGACGATAATAACAGCATTTATTTATTGGGGCTGATATAACAATATCAAAGATTTGGTGATAATGAATCTAGCACTTCATCTAACTTATCAAGGGAGAAGCATTGATACTCTACACGATAATTTTGTAGCTTTAATTTAGCTAATAACCCCACAGATTTAATGACCAACTTGTTGTGCTCGTAATGCTTACTTTGGCGCTTAACTTCAACAATTAATAAGCGTTTATCGAGATCATTAATCGCGACAATATCTATTTCATTTTCACCTTTATTATCCCAATAACTGCCAATACGATTAAATTGTTTAGACTCAATTAAGATGGCCTCACATAAGGCTTCAAGATCTAACCCTGAAAAGGTCTCAAAATCCCTTTTGATCACTTTTTTAATATAATCAAAATTTTCCATTTCAACCGCGCTGCGGTTACTATAAATAAATCTAAACCAAAAACGTAAAAAAGGATCCACTATTTTATAACGAACATCTCTAGAGGTTTCTTTTGAGCTAATAGGGCGCATTTTGGCAATAATATCAAAATCACTTTCCAGATTTTGCAAAATAGTGCCTATACCAATATTAAGATAGCTTTCTATTCTTGCCCGAGAAGTATAACCATTAGCAATAGCGCCAAGCACATCAAAATAACTACGATGCTCAGAGCCAAAATCTTCAACAAGACGATGAACACCCTCTTTAATTAGGGGTGAACCATTTGAAATTA
>DAOUSK010000065.1 GCA_030627265.1 Methylococcaceae bacterium | reverse complement strand
TTCTCTAAGGCGTGATAACTAAGCCGTGCTTGGTTTATTTCTGCTAAACCTTTAGATATATATAAGCCTAGGCCTGTTCCTGAGTGTGATGAGGTAGTAAATGGCTCAAATAAATGATGGGCTATTTCATCAGGGATTCCTTGACCAAAATCAATCACATTAATGCATGGCTGGCCTAAAAAACCATTAAGTTGAATGCATATTTTTTTATCCAGGGCATAACCGTATTTTAAAGCGTTTGCGCAAAGGTTATTTAAAATTTGCGTTAAATGTCCGGCATCAAATAGAGCAGTATTTAAATCTGACTCTATAACAAGCTCAAATTGATGTTGATAGCCCTGATTGCTGCTTATTAAAGCCTCTAAATATTCCTCTAGCCAATTGGCTAAATCGAGTGTTTCTTGTGTGGGCTGAGGATTGCGTGAAATCTGTAGCACATCTTCAATAATGCTATTCATGCGCCGCGTTTGCACTTGAATGATTTCGGTTAAACGTAAGTCTTGTTCTGATAGAGATGGGCATTCCGCCAGTAATTGCCCAGCATGGCTAATTGCCCCTAAGGGGTTGCGTATTTCATGGGCAATACTGGCGGTTAATTTCCCTAATGAGGCGAGTTTACTTTGTTGAACGCGCTGTTTGTAGACTGAAACATCTTCTAAGGTAATCATAAAGAAAGTTTCATGCTGTGTTGGTAGCGAGCTGAAATGGACATGCAGCTGTGTTTTATTCGGAGTAATCAGACTAACAAAGTCTTTAGCGGGTTGCTTTAGCCATTGTTCAAATGCTTGTGTTAATTTGGGTGAGATGTCGGTTAATGTATCGGGCAAATGGGGCAGGCCAAGTAAATGAGGGCAAGCCATATTATGACGGCTGAGGTTTTGAGCTTGATCGGTAATAATAATACCGGATTGCATATTCTGAATAATATATTGATTGAGTTCTTCTAAAGAAACAATGGTTTCTTGTTGTTGTGAAGCAATGATTTCTGTTTGTTCCGTTCGTTTTGCCAGAATATAAGAAAGCAAGGCGAGCATAAAGAATCCAGCGCCAAGCATACCTGCGTAAGGGGCGTAGTTACTATTAAGCTCGCTTAAACGAAAACTATAAGCTTGCTCGGCAAAAACAAATAAACTGGCGATCGCCGCAAATAGCATTGCACATCGACCGCCAATTAAAATACCGCCAGCTGCGGTCGGTATCAGAATAAGTGCTCCCAAGCCGCTACTAATACCACCACAGGCATGCATGATAAGAGTCAGAAAAATAATATCAGTAAAGACAAAAGCTTGGGCTTGCGAAGCATAGGAAGTGATCGGTTTTAAAATAAATGCCCAGCCGACAAGAGTGCTTGTTAAATAAATGAGGCTGGTAGAAAAATAAAAAGGCATCAGTTTAGGGCTTATGATCAATGCCCCTAAGCGTGAGTAATAGAGCGATAAAAGAAGGCAGGATAAAATTAAGCGATAAAAATAAAAACCTTTGAGTAAAAACCAAGCTTGGCGCACAGGGATTTTGTAGCCTTTTGAGAAAGGGCAGGGTGAAAGCGTTTGTGGGGCGGATTCATGCATAAGTGGTTTAAACAAGTACTAGTAAAAAGCATCGTAAATATGCGTGTGGTGACATATTTACTATTTTAGTAAGGTGGCAAAACGTAGCACCGGTTTTTAGGCGTGCAGTGAGGCTACGCACTACCATTCAGTTAAGGGGAGATTTGTTCTGGTACGCTGGCTTCAGCCTGCTATTTTCAGCTAGAAAGCAGGCTGAAGCCAGCGTACCATAGTGTATTATTCTTAACTTAATGGTAGTGATGTATACCCTACAAAAGTACTGATTATTTTAAACTTTTATTAGCCACTTCAAACACATCTGTAGATATGTTTTCTGTCTGAATAATACGCTCTAATTGCTGTTTGATTAGCGATTGGCGAGACGCATCAAAGCGTCGCCAAAAGGTTAAAGCACCGACCATGCGTGAAGCGACCTGTGGATTAAGGCTGTTTAAAGCGATAATTTGATCGGCTAGAAATTGATAACCTAAGCCATTCTCAGCATGAAAATGTACCGGGTTAGCTTGGCTAAAAGCACCGACTAAAGAACGGACTCTGTTAGGATTTTTTAAATCAAAAGCGGCATGTTTTAATAAACCTTGTACCGTCGTTAGTGTGTTTTTTTGCGAGCTAGTGGCTTGCAGTGTAAACCACTTATCAATGACTAGCGCCTCGCCTTTCCATTGCTCGTAAAAACTAGCAAGGCACTTATCTTTAATTGGGTTATTACTATTCACAATAGCAGATAAGGCCGCAATTTGATCAGTCATCGTTTCTGCTTGTGCAAATTGTTGATTAGCTAAGTCGTAGCTTTCATCATGCTCAAGCTGGCTTAAATAGTCTAAGCAGATATTTTTAATTTTACGTTTCGCAATGGCCGTTGCATTAAGCTTACCCGTTTCATCTTGATGGTTTTCTTGGTATAGCGCGGTAAGTTGTTCTTTCAATTCTTCTGCAAGCGTCGTTTTTACAAATAAGCGTGCTTGATGAATGGCTGATGTATCAACCGTCTCCATTTGCTCTGCTAAATAATTTTCAGCAGGCAGCGCAAGCAAACAAGCAAGGTAAGATAAATCATCCCATTGCTGTGCTAACAGTGATTTAAAGCTTTCTATTAATAGGCTAGGCACAGCTAATGGCTGATTGTTTGTAATAGCAGCAATTAAATCAAAAATAACGCTAGCACTAAGTTGTTGTCCCGCTTCCCAGCGATTAAAGCTATCGTTGTCATGCGACAATAAAAAAGCGAGTTCAGCTAAGGGGCGATCCATGGCCAACTTAACAGGAGCAGAAAAATCACGTAATAAAGAAAGTACCGGTTTGCTAGCTACATTTTCAAAAATAAAGCTTTGCTCTTCTTTAATGAAATCTAACGTGACCTCATTATTGACGGCATCCATACCGCCAAATTTAAACTGGATTGCTGTGCCTTGATCGTCAAATAAAGCGGTTTTAATGGGGATATGCAGAGTTTTAGATTCCTCTTGCGTAGGGATGGATTGCTTAAATGTAAGAGTTAATTCTTGTTGTTCTGCATTGTAATCTTGCGTAACAGCAACATGGGGTGTGCCAGCTTGGGAGTACCAGTTTCTAAATTGACTAAGGTCTTTATTATTGGCATCTTCCATCGCAGCAACAAAGTGTTCACAGGTGACAGCTTGTCCGTCATGACGTTGAAAGTAGAGGTCAGCGCCTTTACGAAATCCTTCATGGCCTAATAAGGTGCGGATCATGCGTACAATTTCAGCGCCTTTTTCATAAACGGTTAAGGTATAAAAATTATTGATTTCTATATAGGCTTCGGGGCGAATTGGGTGGGATAAAGGGCCTGCATCCTCGGCAAATTGGCGCGTGCGTAACATATTGACATCATCAATACGTTTGACGGCATGTGAGGTTTGGTCAGCAGTAAATTCTTGGTCTCTAAAAACTGTGAAACCTTCTTTTAAGCTAAGCTGGAACCAGTCGCGACAAGTGATGCGGTTACCAGTCCAGTTATGAAAATACTCATGCGCAATCACCGCTTCGATATGTTCATAATCAACATCTGTTGCGGTATCGGGGCGCGCTAAAACAAATTTAGTATTAAAAATGTTGAGACCCTTATTTTCCATTGCACCCATATTAAAATGGCCAACGGCAACAATCATATATAAATCTAAATCGTACTCTCGACCATAAGTTTCTTCATCCCAACGCATGGATTTTTTTAAAGATTGCATCGCATGATCACATTTATCAATATCATGCGCTTCGACAAAAATTTGTAAGGTAATGTCACGGCCACTCATGGTTGTAAAGTGGTCTTCGATACACTCTAGCTGCCCTGCGACTAAGGCAAATAGGTAACAAGGTTTTTTAAAAGGATCTTCCCAAGTAACCCAATGGCGATTATTGGTTAATTCACCTGTTGCAACTTTATTGCCGTTAGACAATAAAACGGGGTAAAGGGTTTTATCTGCGACAAGCGTGGTAGTAAAACGGCTCATGACATCGGGTCTATCAGGAAAATAAGTGATTTTTCTAAAGCCTTGAGCTTCACATTGCGTGCAAAGCATGTGATTAGATATGTACAGGCCTTCGTAAGCGCTATTAGATTTAGGGTTGATGGTATTTTCTATAGCAAGGCTAAAGGCTTTGTCTTGAGGGACTTCTTTGATGATTAATGAGTCGTTCGTTAAGCTATATTGAGACTCGCTTAAGGCTATGCCATCTAAGGCAATACTGACTAAATTTAAGTCTTCGCCAAATAACTCAAGCGCTGCATTTTTAAGAGTGCTTTCTGGATTAGGCAGTATTGCGAGCCGTGATACGACGCGAGTATGTTCGGCATCTAAAATAAAATTCAAGTCGATTGAATCAATTAAGTATTCTGGGACTTGGTAATCTTTTAAGTAAATAGTTTGCGCTTGGATATCTGACATGGGTAAGTCTCTTTTAGGCTGAGCCAGGTGCTTTAGGTTTAAGTGATACGAGCCAATAGGTGATTCCTAAGGCTAAAACGACAGCAGCCGTCGCATAAATAAAATCGGGGGTAACTTGTTTATAATCTAAAACAATAATTTTTCGTGCGATAGCCATTAAAGCAGTTGCAATAACAAGCTTAACGGGAAGGACATCTTTACGAATATATAAAGTAATATTCACAAAAATTTCTATGCCGATTAAAGTGATTAAAAAAGTGCTAAATAAAGCGAGAATATCATCTATATTAAGAAATAGATAAGGCGGAGCCATTAAACGCTTATAAAGCACAACGATAACGTCGGCAACGCTCCATAGAATCACTAGGGTCATTAAGACAGCTAAAATACGTACTGCAAAATGAATGGCACTATGTAGAACTTTAATGAGAGGGTCTTCGTGTTCAACGGGAAGCTCTTCGTGAGTTGAAGGATGATTAGAGGGAATCACTTTCAGTGGCCTCCTTTTTATAATAGTTAAAGGAAAAAATGATCAATAATAACCAAGCCGCTAAAAAGCAGAGGCCGCCAAGTGGAGTAATCATGCCTAGCCATTTTAAGCCTGATAGGCTAAGCACATATAAGCTACCAGAAAACAGCAGTATGCCTGAAAACATTAACCAGCCGGCATAGTGAAGCAGGCGGCTGGTTTGATTTGGCTTATATAAAAGGGCAATAAGGCCTAAGCCGAGTGCATGCCACATTTGATACGTGACGGCTGTTTTATAAACCGCAAGCATATCTGGTGATAACACTGCTTTTAAGCCATGTGCGCCAAAAGCGCCGAAAGCAACGGCTAAAAAAGCGCTAACAGTACTGAATAATAAAAAAAGAGGGTGCATTATTTCTCCAAAAGTCGTGGCATTAATTGCACAAGGTTACAAGGTTTGGTTCTGAAATCTAACTGCTCTTTAATAAGGCTATCCCAAGCGGTGCGGCAGGCACTTGCAGAGCCAGGCAAACAAAATAAATAAGTTGCATTTGCCACCCCAGAAATGGCACGTGACTGAATCGTGGAAGTTTTAATGTCTTGATAAGATAGCATCCTAAAAACTTCGCCAAAGCCATCGAGTGTTTTATCCAATAAAGGAGAAACTGCTTCAGGTGTTCCATCGCGCCCTGTTACGCCTGTTCCACCGGTACTAATAATGACATTAATCTCTTTATCCGCAATCCACCTAGAAACGACGGCGCGTATTTGATAAATATCATCTTTAACAATCATTTTGCTAGCGAGAGTGTGCTTAGATTCTGTTAAGCGATCGACCAAGCACTTGCCTGACGTATCATCTGCTTCTGTTCGGGTATCAGAAACAACTAAAACAGCGATATTGAGAGGAATGAATTGTTTTTCAGTACTAGGCATACGTTTAAACTCTATAGGTTGCTTGAAGCTACCATTTTACCTAAAAAAATAGCGATTAGTGATAAAGAGCGTGTTTTATATCATAAGTATGGCAATACCCTCTGGTAGAAGTCGAAACCGGCCTTTATAATCAAGTTAGCATATACCATAAAATAAATACAAAAATAGGGCAGTTTTGAATGATAAATGATGATGGATTAGAGGGGGCTTCTTCTGGGGATTGGATGGAATCCTTATTGAGGTCGCCTATTTTCCAAAATTTACCGCCTATTTATTTACAGCAAATTTTAATTAATTTACATAATGTTCGGTACCAGGCAGGTGATGTCATTATTGAGCAGGGCGGTGTTGGCGAGCATTTTTATTTAATTAGGTCGGGATGGTGTACTTTAACGAGAAAAGCATCGGAGCGGGCTAAGCCGGTTAAGTTATTAGAGTTAGGTGAAAATGAAACTTTTGGCGAAGATGCATTATTATCAGGAAATCTTAGAAGTGTCACGATAACGGCTTCTTCAGAAATGCTGTTATCAAGAATAGATAAAAAACATTTTATTAAGTTAATTAAAGAACCTGCTCTAAAGTACATTGAGTATGCTGAGGTCGCGAATGAGCAAGCTAAAGGAACGGTGGTCCTAGATATTCGGGATGCAAGTGATTATGAGGCTGGGCATATAGCGGGTAGCCAAAATATTCCTTTCTTTTCTTTACGTTTACATGGAAAGGAGCTGCAGGCACAAAATAAAAAAGTAATTGTTGTGTGTAATGATGGTGCTTTAAGTGAGGCGGCCGCTTTTGTACTCTTGAAAAATAGAGTAGAGGTGGAGATTTTAAGTAAGGGTATGCTGGAACTGAGTGATTCTGATGAAGTGTCCGGTACTCAATCACTTGCTGTTACTAAAGAAGAGAGTGCTGAAGATTTACTGAGAAAAGAGAATGCTACTTTGCAAGAAGAGCTCGCGAATTTAAAAGATGAGCTAGCTATGTTAAGCAGGCAGAATAGGATGTTAATTAAGCAGACAGATAAATTGAAATCAGTGCTTGATAGGAGAATGTAGAGCAGGCCGGCAAGCTTACACAGTAATAAAATTACTGTGTAAGGCAGCACAGGCAATCAAAGGGAATAAATCCTTATTTGATTTTAGCTTCTTTGTACATAACGTGCTTACGTACAACTGGGTCGTACTTTTTGATTTCCATTTTTTCTGGCATCGTACGTTTATTTTTATCAGTTGTATAAAAATGACCCGTATTGGCAGAAGAAACTAATTTAATTTTATCGCGCATTTTAAAACCCTCTTAAACTTTAAGTCCACGTTGACGCATATCTGCAAGAACAGCATCAATCCCTTTTTTATCAATGATACGCATACCTTTTGCAGATAATCTTAAGCGTATCCAACGGTTTTCGCTTTCAACCCAAAACTTATGGTTATGTAGGTTTGGATTAAAACGTCTTTTAGTTCTGTTTTTTGCGTGGGATACGTTATTTCCCGTAATCGGGCGTTTACCCGTTACTTGACAAATTCTTGACATGATTTACCTCTGATGTGCCAGTATTCTAAAGTTAGCCCGACTTTATACCAAATTTTTTGCATTAGGTAAACAAAAAATAATTATAGGTAGGGCGTGGCCTTTGTAAAAAAAGAATATTATATCGCTTCTAAGCGTACTAATCATCAGCTTTTTAGTGAAACAAGACGCGAGATATAGGCAAGTTAAAAAGTAAAAATAATGCATGTAAAAATGGACTCTTCTATAATGAGTTAAAGTTTCGCTATTTTTAGTAAAGAGAGAGAGCAGTGACAGTAAAACTTGGCATGGTCATGGATTCAATAGATCAAATCAACATTCAGAAAGATACTAGCTTTGCTATGCTGCTAGAAGCGCAGTCTCGAGGTTGGGAAATTCATTATATGCAGCTTGGTGATTTGTTTTTGCGCCAAGGAGAGGCCTATGCGAATACAAAAATCATCAATGTACAGCGAGCAGAGCATTATTATGACTGCCTGAGTGAGCAAACGATCGCTTTAGAATCTTTAGATTGTATTATTATGCGTAAAGATCCTCCGGTTGATCAGGAATATATTTACGCAACGCATATATTAGAGCAAGCAGAAGCAAAGGGTGTTTATATTGCGAATAAGCCACAGTCTTTACGCGATGCGAATGAAAAGTTATTTACCACCTGGTTTCCAGAGTGCTGTGTTGATACCCTAGTCACGCGTAATGCAAAGCAATTGCGTGAATTTATTACTGAGCATCAATCGGTTATTTTAAAGCCTTTAGATGGGATGGGAGGGGCTTCTATTTTCCATTTGCGTGTTGATGACCCTAATATTAGCGTTATTATAGAAACGCTGACCGAGTATGGCGCACAATATGTGATGGGACAAAAATATTTAGCTGAAATTGCCCAAGGTGATAAACGCATATTATTAATCAATGGCGAGGTGGTGCCTTATGCTTTAGCGCGTATTCCGGCAAAAGGTGAAACGCGAGGAAATTTAGCGGCTGGTGGTTATGCGCAAGGACAAGCCTTAACAGAAAGAGACTTATGGATTGCCGCACAGGTCGGCCCTATGCTGAAAGCAAAAGGTTTAGTCTTTGTGGGTATTGATGTCATTGGTGATTTTTTAACCGAAATTAATGTCACTAGCCCAACCTGCGTACAAGAATTAGACAGGCAATTTGGTTTAAATATTTGTGGGCAATTACTAGACCACATAGAAACAGCGATAGCTTGATAAGAGTAATGAGAGGCATGCAATGAGTGATATAAAAGCCAAAGATAATACACTTTTTAGTATGCTTGGCATTGCTATTACTATTCATGTCTTTTTTGTTTTAGCGATTAACTTTAAAGCCCCGAGTGTTAACCAAGAGGTTCGTTCCTTAGAAATAACCTTAGTGACTAATTCTGCAAAAAAAGCCCCTAAAAAAGCAGAGTTTTTGGCGCAAAATAATCAAATAGGCGCGGGAGAGAAAAAAGTAAAACCTAAGCCATCGACACTAAAATTAGCCAGTTCAGGCACACAGAGAAATAAACCGGCGCAAAAACAGAGTGTGAAACAAAAAACAGCCGCGCAAAAGAAAGCTTTAACGCAAAAAGAATCTGACTATAAAATTACAGCCAGTAAAAAAACAGATAAAAATAGTGAAAAAATAATCCCGAAATTATCGGTGGCTTCTTTACAAGCGCAAATTGCTGAATTGGGCGCAAAAATTCGCTACCAAAAGCCTAGCAGTGAAAATAACCGTATAAAATTTGTTAATTCAGTGAGCGCACATAAATATTTAGCCTCACAATATATTTCTGATTGGCAGCGTAAAATCGAAAGTATGGGGAATTTGAATTACCCCAATATTGCTAAACGAGCAGGATTCACTCAGTCTTTAATTATGGATGTGGGCATTAAACCCGATGGTACGATTTATAGCTTACGCATTAGAAAGTCGTCAGGTTATCCTGCGCTAGACAAAGCGGCAAAACGCATTGTACGCTTAAGTGAGCCATTCCCCGCGTTACCTAAAGCCTTATTGCAAGAGCTAGATATATTAGTCATAACGCGTGTGTGGAAATTTACCGATCAAACGGGTATGACGGCGAGGTAAATATTATGTTGATTTTGCACAGCTCTAACAAAACTGAAAATTTATTAGAACATTTAGCGATTATCCTTAATACAGCGCCGCTATCGTCTCCTTTTGCAAAAGAAGTTTTTCTTATCCAAAGCCAAGGCATGGAGCGCTGGTTATCCCAGCAATTAGCCACGCATTTTCAGGTTTTTGCTAATTTCGATTTTTTATTTCCAGGTAAGTTTTTTAGCCAAATGGCGCGTGGTATTCAACAAAAAATATCCGCCGATGTGTTTGCGCGGGAATTAATGCTTTGGCGTTTTGAGCTATTATTGCGTGATATTGAAGAGCCTGTTTTTAAACCTTTAAGGCAATACCTAAGCGGTGAGAATACCGAGTTAAAACGCTTTCAATTAGCAACACATTTAGCGCAGGTTTTTGACCAATATCAAATGATGCGCCCGCAACTGTTAGAAGCTTGGCAGCAAGGGAAATTACAGTATAAAACTGAGACAGAAAAGTGGCAGCAGGCGCTTTGGTTAAAAATTACTCAACAGACTGAAGAGCAGCATCGTGGTGCTTTATGGCTGCAAGCCATCGACAAGTTTAATCGCTTGGAAGAAGGTGCATTAAATGCAAAATTACCTGAGCGAATTTCTATTTTTGGCTTAAATACTATGCCGCCTTTATTCATGGAATTCTTACAAGGCTTATCACGGCATACTGATGTGCATTTTTATTTACTCAATCCCGCACAAGCTTTTTGGGCGGATATTGTGAGTAAAAAGCAGGCTGATTTAGAGCAGTTTGAAAATGGACATCCCTTATTAGCAAGCTTAGGACAGCAAGGCCGCGAATTTCAACAAATGCTATTAGACCGTGAATTTACCTTAGAGCTAGATAGTTTTGAAGAAAATACGGGAGAGTTGAGTTTATTAGAGCACGTACAAAATGACTTATTAAATAATGAAAGCTTTGCCACGCCAGTAGAAAAAGATAGCTCGATTAGCATCCATTCCTGCCACTCACGTTTGCGTGAAGTCGAAGTATTGAAAGCTCAATTGTTACAGGCACTAGAAAATGATGCTGATTTAGAGTTGCGCGATATTGTGGTTATGGCACCTAATATTGAACAATATGCGCCTTTTATTAGCGCTGTTTTTGAAGATATTCAACATGGAATTGCTGATAAAAGCTTGCGCAGTAGTAATGCCACGCTAGATGCTTTTTTAAGTTTTTTGCGTCTAACGCAAGGGCGCTTTGGCTGGCAATCCATCATGGATTTACTCGACCAAAAAGAAGTTTATAGTTGTTTTGGTTTAAATGAAACCGATGTGATTTTGATTCGTCACTGGGTGGCAGAAACTCGGATACGCTGGGGAAAATCAGCTAGCCATAAAAAAGAATTAAACCTACCCGAAACACCTGAAAATACTTGGCAAGCAGGGCTAGACCGATTATTAATGGGCTATGCCGTTGGTTCGGATGATGCGTTTTTCTCAGAGATTCTGCCTTATCGGGAAATAGAGGGCAATTCAGCCGATGCTTTAGGGGGATTAGTTAATTTTATTCAACTGCTTTTTAAAGCGAGCAAGAAACTAGGGAATACATACAGCTTGCAAGGTTGGTCTGAGTGTTTATTGGTTTATGCGGACTTACTATTTGCAGCGGACAAGATGGATTCCGAGCAGCAAGCGGAAAAACGCCAGTTGAATGAGGTTTTATTAGAACTTAGCGCGGATATTGCTGAAATCCATCAGCAACCCGTTTCTTTAGCCGTTGTTTTAGCATGGCTAGAAGGACGCGTAACGGAAACAAAATCCACCAATGGTTTTTTACGTGGGCAACTGACTTTTTGCTCTATGTTACCCATGCGCTCAATCCCTTTTAAAGTGATTGCGATTTTAGGCATGAATGAAGGTGAATTTCCACATAATGACCACGCATTGACCTTTGATTTATTAGCCAAAGATTTTCAGCCGGGAGATCGCTCACGGCGCGCTGATGATCGCTATCAATTTTTAGAAATCCTACTCTCTACACGGCAGCAGATAATCATTACTTATATCGGGCAATCGATTAGTGAAAATGAAGCCATTCCTGCTTCGGTTGTTATTCAAGAATTACTTGATGTTATGCAATCACATTACCAAATTGATAACTTGGTGATACAACATTTACTACACAGCTTTAGTGCTGATTACTTTAATCCTTCATTGAATTTAATCAGTTATGTCGCTAGTGATTTAGCTACGGCAAAAGCCTTGCTGAAGCCTGTGGAGCAAAATTCACTATGGTGGCAAGGTGAATTAGATTTAGAGACAGAGGAATCTATTAATGTCAGTGATTTAATTTCTTTTTACCGACATCCACAGCGTTATTTTTTGCAGCAGCAATTACAAATACGCTTACAGACGGTAGAAGCGGAAGAGCCAGAAAGAGAGCAGTTTAGTTTATTAGGTTTAGATAGCTACGCTATTGACCAAGAATGGATTGAAGCAAGCTTACAAAATGAAGCCCCTTCATTAGCAAAACTAAAAGCACAAGGCCGCTGGATTTCAGGAGAGTTAGCTGGTGTTTTATACAGTGACAAAAAATCAGAAATAGAGCGGTTTGTTGGAAAAATACAAGCTAAACAAGCGGGTGATCCCTGTGATCCGATAGTCATTGATATAACGGTTTCTGGCTTGCGTTTGCAAGGTATGTTGGCACAGCAATATACTAACGATTGTTTGTTTTACCGACACGCGGCAATGAAAGGTAAAGACTTTATGCAAGCTTGGGTACAGCATTTGATTATCAACCAGACGCAAAAAACAGTCACCCACTTAATTACTAAAGATGCCTTTATCAGCTTTCAGCCTGAAGATATTCAGGCAGGCACGCTAGAAAAAATCATTAAGATTTACCAAATAGGTAAAACACGGCCCGATGCTTTTTTTACCGAAGCCGCTTTTTCTTATATTAAACAACAAGCCGCTTTAAAAGCATCAGCGAGGGCTAAAAAACCTGCGCTAGAAGCGGCTAAAGAAAGTCTGACTAAATCTGTAGAGCAAATTTTTGAGCCTGAATTGAAACTACTCTATAAAAATTTAGAGTCGCTAGATGACATGCTGAATGCTGATTTTGAGGGTTTGTGTAATGAGCTGTTATTACCCGCTTGGGAAGAGGCGCAGGTTAAAGAAGTGAGTTAATATTTTAGGTGCCTGATTAGACTGCGAATATACGGACTACTAGAGCGAGAGTATCTGTTAATAATAGTATTAGCTACTTAAAATCACCTATCTTGACTTGCAACTACAATGTAATTATATTGTAGTTTATGAATAGTTTAAAATTCGAGTGGGATGAAAATAAAAACATCTCAAATCAGAAAAAGCATGATATTTCATTTGAAGAAGCAAAGACTGTTTTCATTGATGAATTAGCTCGTTTAATTCCTGATCCCGATAGCTCAGAAGGTGAGGAGCGCTTTATTCTTATGGGAACTAGTTCGCGGTCAAAGCTTTTAACGGTTTGCCATTGTGAAAGAGACTTGAATACTATTCGTATTATTTCAGCGCGACAAGCTGACAAACGAGAAAGAAAACAGTATGAGGGCGGTAATTATGCGTGAATCTTATGATTTTTCAGAATCGGTTAAAAATCCCTATGCAAAACGATTAAAAAAACAGATTACTATTCGTATTGATGAGGAAACAATTTCTTATTTTAAGGAGATGGCTGATTCGAAAGGTATCCCTTACCAAAGTTTAATCAATTTGTATCTAAGAGATTGTGCTAGTGAACATCGTCAATTGGAAACAAAATGGGGGTGAGTTAGTCAACAAATCCCTTCACTTTGTCGTGAGAAGCGGTGGATGCATTTGGGTAGATGACATTTTGTCCAGCATGGTTGTTGGGCTTCCTATCGTCAGCTCAACCTACCGCACTAAAACAACTTGTGAGCATATAGAAAGAGGTACTTCTGACTCATTGGTTCCATTTGTTGAATATTCACAAAAAAATGTATAACAAAAAACCAACAGCGACCACAAATAAGCGTCGTTTTTTTGGAAGGTCCTGTTTATATTAAAATTTATGGGTGGATTCAACTCCGAAGTGCAATCCTAATGTTTATGCCGCTTTATTCTTTTCAAAAAATATAGCATAAGGCGTTTTATAATTTAATATCTTTCGAGGCCTATGATTGAG
>DAOUSK010000095.1 GCA_030627265.1 Methylococcaceae bacterium | reverse complement strand
CCAAGGGGGTTCGAACCCCTGTTACCGCCGTGAAAGGGCGGTGTCCTAGGCCTCTAGACGATGGGGACTAAAACTGCTTTGTAAACTTGTAACTCCTTCTCAAATAAAATAACTTTTTCAAGCCTAAAATACACTTCCTGTGTCTTTTAAATTGGCGTCCCCAAGGGGGTTTGAACCCCTGTTACCGCCGTGAAAGGGCGGTGTCCTAGACCACTAGACGATGGGGACTAAGTCTTTCTTTTTTCTTTAACCAACAACCTTGGTGGAGCTAGGCGGGATCGAACCGCCGACCTCAACACTGCCAGTGTTGCGCTCTCCCAATTGAGCTATAGCCCCTTAGTTGAGTTCTGTAATTATACGGAAAAACTCAGTCTTGTCTAGTCTTTATTGCAATTTCATATAATCAATTGCTCTTTGTATGCGGGCTAGCGTTTTTTCTCGACCTAATAATTCCAAAGTAACATCAATTGATGGCGACATTCCCGCCCCACAAACCGCCACTCGTAATGGCTGCGCAACTTTCCCTAGCTTTAATTCCAGCTTTTCAGCTGTCATTAAAACAATCTCATGTAAAACGGTACCATCCCACTCAGCGACTTTAGAAAACTCAGCTAGCAACCCAGCTAAAACATCATCTGCGCCTGCTTTAAAATTCTTTTTAGCTGCTTTTGCATCATACTCATCAAAATCTTTGTAAAAATAAAGACTTGCTTCAGCCATATCAACTAAAGTTTTACTCCGCTCTCTTTGCGCTTTGACAATATCAACTAAAGAAGGCCCTTCGGTTTCAACATCAATATCACGTTGTAGCATATGCCAGCTTAAGTGTTTAGCAACTAATTCTGGCTCAGAATTCATAATATACTGGTGATTAATCCAAAGTAACTTTTCTGTATTGAATGCAGAAGCCGCCACATTGACATCACTAAGATCAAATAACTGAATCATTTCTTCACGAGTAAATAATTCTTGATCACCATGCGACCAACCTAAACGAACCAAATAATTTAATAAAGCCTCAGGTAAATAACCGTCATCTCTATACTGCATAACTCCAACTGCGCCATGCCTTTTTGATAGTCTTGCACCATCATCACCTAATATCATTGGGAGATGTGCATAACGAGGCAACTCTGCACCTAGCGCTTTTAAAATATTAATTTGTCTAGGCGTATTATTAACATGGTCATCCCCTCTTACCACATCAGTAATCCCCATATCCATATCATCTACAACCACTGTTAGATTATAGGTTGGCGTTTCATCGGAGCGCGCAATAATTAAATCATCCAATTCTTTATTTGCGATATTAATTTCGCCTTTCACCAAATCGCTTAAGATTACCACTCCCTCTTCTGGGTTACGAAAACGAACCACTGGGCTCACGCCCTCTTTAACCTCAGCGTTGTGGCGACATTTTCCGTTATAACGCGGCTTTTCTTTATTTGCCATTTGCTGCTCACGCAACGATTCCAACTCTTCTTTAGAACAGTAACAATAATAAGCATCACCCTGATCTAATAATTGCTGGATAATTTCCTTATAACGCTCAAATCGGTGCGTTTGGTAAATCGGCCCTTCATCATAATCTAAACCTAGCCATTCCATCCCCTCAAGGATGGCATCAACTGATTCTTGAGTAGACCTCTCTAAATCCGTATCTTCAATACGCAAAACAAATTGGCCATTATTTTTTTTTGCATGTAGCCATGAAAATAATGCAGTTCTAGCACCACCAACATGTAAATACCCAGTAGGACTTGGAGCAAATCTTGTTTTTATACTCATAAATTATTTTTAACATTTTAATTAAATTTCTATTCGGCCATTATACTAAAAATCATCATTCAATTACCGCTTCATTTTATTGCCCTACTTACGCCTGAAGCCAGATGTTAAAAAAAAAATAATGTGATAGAATCGACACCTCTACTTCTCTTAAGGTAATACTGATGCTAAAAAAAACATTCATCCCCGCCCTCTCCATCGCCAGCTTCACACTATCCAGCATAGTAACCGCGTCACCTATTGCTCAAAATAATACCACAACACAATACACACAAAAAGCGGATACTTTGTTTGTTATTTTAGATGCATCTTCTTCAAAAAATGCAACTTATGATGGCGACTCATCTGAATCGATTGTCTTTGATGTTGAAAAGCAATTATTACAGCGCATCAACAACAGCATCCCACAAGACCTCAAACTATCGACGGGACTTCGTAGCTTTGGTTTTGGGTCTTGCCTAAACTGGGGTAGCACAAAACTTTTACAAGAAGTTAACCCGCATTCAGCTGCTAATTTTCAATCTAGTCTTGACGCTGCAACTTGCGCAGGCGGCAGCTCCCCCATAGAAGTAGCACTTGAAAGTGCTTCATCAGATTTAAGTAAAGATACCGGCAATATCGCCTTATTAGTTGTTTCTGATGCTTATAAGGTTTCTGCAGAAACACTCACACAAACCACTGCATTAGAAAAGCAATTTGGTGATCGCTTATGTATCTATTCAGTCTGGGTAGGCAATAAACACGAACAACCAGGAAAATTTGTATTACAAGAGCTATCTAATATAGCGGGTTGTGGTAAAAGTGTTGATATAAGCACTGTTAGCTCAGATGCGACAACGGCTGCTTTTGTTGAAGAAATGCTTTACAGCAAAACAAAAATAATTACCAAACCAGCTGCTAAACCAATTGCTAAACCAACTGCTCTAGATGATGACAATGATGGCATTCCTAATTCAGCGGATGATTGCCCTACAACACCTAAAAAAGCCAAGGTCAATAAGCATGGCTGTTGGGCATTCACTGATGTTGAGTTTAATCACAATAAATCTTCAATCAAAGCAGGGTATGAAAAACTTTTTGACAATGCAACTGAAATTTTAAAAGCCAATCCAACTCTTGTTGTTGAAATTCAAGGACATACTGATAGCTCTGGATCAGCAAAATACAATGAACATCTTTCAGACTTAAGAGCTAAAGCTATCAAAGCAGTTCTTGTGAAAAATGGCATTGAATCTAGCCGTTTAACAACCAAAGGGTTTGGTGAAAGCTCACCAATTACAACCAATGATACTGCAGAAGGACGCGATACTAATCGTCGCGTAGGGTTTAAAGCAGCTTATAAATAAACTCAGTTTCTGTCCCTTGCGCAAAGCAAGGGACAGAATTTCTATTCCTTTAGCTCTCTTTCTAGCTATCGCTACTCTTCAAAAACATAGTACCTAAGCAATAGAAATCTTATCCAGCCCCCCCATATAAGGCTGCAATACTTCAGGTATGTTGATATCACCAGATTCCGTTTGATAATTCTCTAAAATAGCAACCAACGTACGCCCTACCGCTAAACCCGAACCATTCAATGTATGCACTAATTCAGGCTTGCCTGTCGCAGGGTTTCTCCAGCGCGCTTTTAATCGTCTTGCCTGAAAATCTTTAAAATTACTGCACGAAGAAATTTCTCGATACGTTTCTTGAGCAGGTAGCCATACTTCTAAATCATACGTTTTAGTCGAAGAAAAACCTGTATCACCCGCACACAATAAAACTTTTCGATAAGGCAGCTTTAATTGTTGCAAGATATTCTCGGCGTGCTGTGTTAACTCTTCATGCGCCCGTTCCGACTCACTAGCTTTAACAATTTGTACTAACTCCACTTTTTCAAACTGGTGCTGACGTATTAAACCTCTTACATCACGCCCATAAGCGCCTGCTTCACTACGAAAACAAGGCGTATGTGCAACCATTTTTAAAGGCATATCTTGTGCATCAACAATTTCATTACGCACAATATTGGTGACTGGCACTTCAGCTGTCGGTATTAAATATAAATCAGAACTTGCCTCGATTTTAAATAAATCATCCGCAAATTTAGGTAGCTGCCCTGTTCCATACAAACTATCCGCATTAACAATGTAGGGAACATAGGTTTCAGAATAACCATGTTTATCAGTATGCGTATCCAGCATAAATTGAGTAATCGCCCTTTGTAACCTGGCAATACTCCCTTTTAAAGCAACAAATCGAGCACTGGTGATTTTTGCCGCTACCTCAAAGTCCATTCCTTGGTTAATCGCGCCTAAATCCACATGATCTTTCGCTTCAAAATCAAACGTTGGAATCTCTCCCCAGCGTGAAATTTCCACATTATCATCTTCATCATTACCGAC
Source organism: Methylococcaceae bacterium (assembly GCA_030627265.1). GTDB lineage: Bacteria > Pseudomonadota > Gammaproteobacteria > Methylococcales > Methylomonadaceae > Methyloprofundus. The sequence continues at coordinate 4,559 of DAOUSK010000095.1, read as the reverse complement.
AGGCACATCAGCATCTAAAATATTAGGTAAGCCTTCCATCAAAGTTTTCATTTCACTTTGAATACCGGAAAGTTCTGTTTCTGCTATTTTTAATTGATCGCCCAAACCTTGCACTTGATCAAGTAAAGGCTGCACATCCTCACCTTTTGCTTTTGCTTGGCCAATGGACTTAGAGCGTAAGTTACGTTCATTTTGTAATTCTTGTGTTTTAACTTGGGTCGACTTACGCCTCTCCTCTAACTCTGTATAATTTTTTGCATCAAAATCAATACCGCGTCTTTTTAATTCTACTTGTACAGATTCAAGATCTGACCTAAATAACTGAGGATCCAACATAATATTTTTTACTTACCTTTTTTAAAATTTTGAAAACTATTTAAACTTGATTTCCAACCCACCAACCGGTCCAAATTAACGCACCACACACACAAACATTCGTCACCAACACACTGAGCATCATATTTATCTCTTGTTTAAAATGATGCCCCTCTTCAATAAGATATAGAACAATATAAAGGCTTGATAAAGTCAGAAAAACACCGATCAATACGATAAATATGGCTGCTCTATACTCCTCTTGTAAGCTAAATTTGCTCATCAAAAAAATTGATAAGAAACCGATTAGAAAAGCACCAAATGCATTCACAACATAAAGAGCATAAGGAAAGACCCAATGCATAATACGAATCACACCGCCAGAATAAGCAAACAAGCCTCTTCCAACCATTAAACCAATCCAAACAGCAAGAACACACAAGGACACACTAATTAACACATTCAATAATGCTTTATTGAGATTCCCTTGCTCAATTAGAATAACCGTCTCTAAAGAAAACGTAGAAAATGTTGTAAAGGAACCAAATAAGCCAATTAAAATAGCCGACCGATACTCCAAACTTATCGCAACTTTCTGCAATATAAGTACTTCCGTCAATAAACCGATTAAAAATGACCCTAAAACATTAACTGCTAACGTACCGTATGGAAACCCACGCCCGAGCCATTGATAAATGCCTGAAGAAACTAAAAAACGTAAAACAGCACCCAAAGCACCGCCAAAGGCAATCGCAATTATTGGATTCATATTTTAATGAAGTGCTCTCTATAATGTTTCAATTCATTAATTGACTCAATCACATCATCTAATGCTTGGTGAGTATTCGCTTTTTTAAATGAGTCTTTGACCGCTGGCGCCCAAAGGCCTGCCAATATTTTCAAAGTTGAAACATCTAAATTACGATAATGGAAATACTCTTCTAATTCACGCATGTAATGAGTCATAAATCGGCGATCTTGCCCGATACTGTTACCACACATAGGAGACTCACCTTGAGGCACCCATTGCTTTATAAATCCCAAGCAACGCTTTATCGCTTCAGCTTCATTAATCGTTGAATCTTTCACTCGCTGAATCAATCCAGATTCCCCGTGGTGCTTTTGATTCCAATCATCCATGGCCGCCAAAGCTTCATCACTTTGGTGCACAGCAATCACAGGAGCTGTTGCTAATATATTAAGATGTTTATCAGTGATGATCATTGCGATTTCTATGATTAAATCCGTATCAGGGTCTAGTCCTGTCATTTCCAAATCAAGCCAGATTAGGTTTTCTGCATTTTGTGCCATATACTCTTGCTCACTGAGATCTTTTAATACTGTAAATTGTAGCATTGGCACGCCTGTATGGCGAGTACAATAGACTATCTCAATAGTGCATTACCAGCCTATCATTAACAATTAACTTTTTAGCCCTTAATTCTTAAACAACAGTTATGAATACATTTACTTACCTCTTTCTTTTTGCGCTACTCCTTTCTTATTCCGTGCAATTTTGGCTATCCAAGCGCCAATCAGCACACGTACTAAAACACAGAGATAAAGTACCCACTGATTTCACTGATTCTGTTTCTTTGACCGCACACCAAAAAGCGGCTGACTATACCATCGAAAAAGGGAAAATTGGTGATATAGATAGTGTTATCGGCATTATTTTCCTACTTGCCTTCACTCTAGGCGGAGGGATTAGCTTATTGTTTGATTTCTGGGCCAGCTTTAATTTAAGCCCAATTTGGTCAGGTGTCATTTCGTTAGGCTCTGTTTTTGCCCTTATGTCACTTTTAGAACTTCCCCTTTCTATTTATCAAACCTTTGTTATTGAAGAGAAATATGGCTTCAATAAAAGCACCATCAAACAATTTATAACAGACCAGTTCATGCAACTTGTTTTAGTCACCGTGATTGGCTTACCTTTACTCGCTTTAATTTTATGGGTAATGGATGTTATTGGACAATATTGGTGGGTTTGGACTTGGGCAATTTTAATCAGTTTTTCTTTATTAATGAGCTGGCTATACCCCACTGTTATCGCACCTTTATTCAATAAATTTACCCCACTAGAAGACGGCTCTTTAAAAGACCGAATTCAGCAATTGTTAGAGCGTTGTGGTTTTAGCAGTAACGGTATTTTTATTATGGATGGCTCTAAGCGATCAGGACATGGAAACGCCTACTTTACAGGGATGGGCAATAATAAACGTATTGTGTTTTTTGATACCCTTGCAGAATCACTCGATGATGAAGAAATGGAAGCAGTATTAGCTCATGAGTTAGGGCATTTTAAACGCAAACACGTTATCAAAATGTTAGTTGCTAGCTCTATTATGAGCTTAATCAGCTTAGCTATTTTAGGCTGGCTTATTAATGAACCTTGGTTTTTTACTGGCTTAGGTGTCACAACCGAATCTAACGCAGCGGCACTGTTACTCTTTATGTTAGTTTCACCTGCCTTTACTAGCTTTATGACACCGATCAGCGCTTACTTTCAACGAAAATTTGAATTTGAAGCCGATGATTTTGCAGCAGAAAATGCTAAAGCAAGTAAGTTAATCAGCGGGCTTGTTAAGTTATATGAAGAAAATGCAAGCACCCTAACGCCTGACCCTTTATTTTCAGCTTATCACTATAGCCACCCACCTGCAGCTATTCGTATAGCGCACCTAACTAAATCGTAAGCAATTCTATCAATGGGATTAAGCCTGTTATGCCAATCCCATTGATAATAACTCCCATGCTCGTCATTCCCGAAATTTTCAATCGGGAATCCATGCACACAATAGATTCCTGCTAGAAGCATGCAGGAATGACGGCTTCTTTTAGACTTATACGTTTAATTGGCATTACACCCCATATCAACATGACTTCTCTGAAAATATGACTGAATTACTAACAGGACTTGTTATTTCAAATTTAGGCAAAGGTGTTGCCGTTGAATTTGACCAGCAAATATTTCTTTGCCAAAGCTTACGCAAAGTTGCCACTGTGGCGGCTGGAGATAAAGTAAAATTTACTATTGTCGCTAAAGAACAAGGTCGAATAGAAGAATTACTGCCTCGAAAAACAATTTTAGAGCGCCCTAATAGAGGTGCTAAAACGCGCCCTGTCGCGGCTAATATTGATCAAGTTTTTGTTGTTTTTGCTTCAGAGCCCTTTTGTGATTTTTTATTAATCGACCAATATCTCGCGATTTGTGAAAATAGACAAATCACCGCCACCTTAGTTTATAACAAATCCGACTTATCGCCTGCTGACTATATCGAAACGGAATTAGAAAATTATACAAACCTAGGCTACCCGTTACTACGAGTCAGTGCGACAAATAATGACGGCATAAAAAAATTACAAACTGAATTAGCTCAAAAAACCAGCATATTTACAGGCCAATCTGGCGTGGGAAAATCATCCCTAAGCAATGCTTTATTACCCGAAAAAGACCTTAAAACAAATACAGTCTCAGCAACAACCAAACATGGCCGTCATACAACAACTGCCGCAACACTTTATCATCTACCTGAAGGCGGAGATTTAATTGATAGCCCTGGTGTCGCTATTTTTGGCTTAGCTGGAATATCAGAGAATCAACTCGCTCATGGGTATCGAGAATTTCAAGATTACATAGATTTATGCCAATTCAACGATTGCAAACATGATGTAGATAAAGGCTGTGCAGTACGTGAAGCTGTAGAAACGGGAAAAATCACCACAGCTCGCTACCAACGTTTTTTAAAGTTACGTGAAAAAATGTAAGCTCTACTTATTCAGCGGTAAGAATTTAAGCACCCTCCCCCTAAATATCCCTATTTCTCTCTAAAAATACTGACATAAAATCTAGTTTTGTGAACTACGTTTATTTTTTGAATATTTAGCTTATCTCCTACTGGACTAAAAACTCAGAAAGTAATACCCTAGCCTTAAAGGTAAAATTATTTTATTTTATTTATTACTGACTTAGGAGAATAAGTTAATGTCACTACATAGAAAAATATTAAGCTCAACCGGTTTAATTAAATCATCTGTATCCGCTGCTATTTTTGCAGCGATTAGCATGCAACCTGCTCTGGCTTACGAATTTGATAAGCCCATCGAAAAAGCCTTTAAACTAGGGCAAGATGACGCAAAATACGGGCAAATAAAACTAGATATGCGTTACCGATATGAACTGGCTGACGTAGAAAATAGCGGTAAAGAAACAGCGCATGCGAATACTATCCGCTTTCGTCTTG
>DAOUSK010000078.1 GCA_030627265.1 Methylococcaceae bacterium | reverse complement strand
TATCGTAGCGCACGATTACCGGCAAACTTATTACAAGCGCAGCGTGATTACTTTGGCGCGCATACTTATGAACGTTTAGATAAACCACGTGGTGAGTTCTTTCATACAGATTGGACAGGTACGGGCGGTAAAATGTCTTCAACAACTTACAACGCGTAAAGCTTAGAGAGGGTGGCTTTTTAGCCGCCCTCTTTTTTATGTTTTTTTTAAACCATGGTCTTAAGGAACTTAGATGAAAATAGAAGCCTGCACTTATATTATTTTTGGTGCGACAGGTAATTTATCGCGGATCAAATTAATTCCTGCACTTTATCATCTTGACGTTGAAAATAGACTGGCTAAAGAAACCAAAATTGTTTCTTTAGGTCGTAGAGCGTGGGATAAAGAAAAATGGGTCTCTGAAGTTAGAGCGATGCTAGAAGAAAAAGCACGTGGTGGGATAGATGAAAGCGTCTTCAATCGATTTGTTGAGCGATTACATTACCATCAAGGTGATATGCAGCAAGCAGATTGCTACACCCAATTAAATGTTTTACTCAGTGATAATCAAGAATTTCCGCAAAATATGGCTTTTTACCTAGCCATTAACCCCTCAGATTTCAGCAGTGTCATTGAACAACTCAGCAAGCCAAAACTATTAGATGAAGAGCAATTTTGGCGCCGCGTTATTATCGAAAAACCTTTTGGTACAGATTTAGAAAGCGCACGTTCATTACAAAATAAAATCAGCCAATACTTACGCGAAGAGCAAATCTACCGAATAGACCATTACCTTGGTAAAGGCATGGTGCAAAATGTTTTAGTGTATCGTTTTGCCAATGCCATGCTAGAGCCGTTATGGAACCGTAACTATATCGACCATATTCAGATTACTCATTCAGAGCAATTAGGTATTGGTAGCCGTGCGCAATATTATGATCATACCGGTGCAATGCGTGACATGCTGCAAAGTCACCTTCTACAGTTACTAACCTTAGTCGCAATGGAGCCGCCTGTTTCTTTAGATGCAGAGGATTTACGTGATGAAAAAGTAAAAGTACTTAAATCTATTCGACCGATTCCAGAAGAGGCTGTGCATGCCCATGCCTTCCGTGCGCAATATGCAGCAGGTGAAATTAATGGCGAACAAGTAAAAGGCTATGCGCAGGAAGAGGGCGTTAGCGAAGGCAGTGTGACAGAGACTTACGCAGCAATGAAATTATATGTTGATAACTGGCGTTGGCGCGGCGTGCCTTTTTATATGCGCACAGGTAAGCGTATGGAAAAAGCACAATCAACCATTTCTATTTGCTTTCGGCATGCACCGACAGGATTATTCCGCCATACACAAGCACAAAAAAACACCCAAAACTGGCTATTGCTAGGGATACAGCCTGAAGAATGTATTCGTATGGAGATGACCGTTAAAGAGCCGGGTTTAGAAATGGAAACTCGCGTCGTTAATCTAAATGCCAGCTATCGTAATGATGACGAACAAGCTTCAGATGCGTATGAAGGTTTATTATTAGATGTAGTACAAGGTGATCGCTCTTTATTTTTGCGTTATGACGAAGTTGAATATGCGTGGAAAATAGTCGACCCTATTATTAATAAGTGGGCGGTTGACCGTGACTATATAGAAACTTACCCTGCGGGATCGTGGGGGCCTAATGAACGCCGTTTATTTGAAAAAGAAAGCCAACATTGGCGCAATACTTTAAAGGAAGAAAAATGACACAAGAAGTAACTTGGAAACCTTACGATACGATTGATCTGCTAGCAGAAGCCGTGTGTCAGCGTGTTTTAGAAGCAGCGGACAAAGCAATTAAAGCAAAAGGTGCTTTTAAGATAGTATTAGCAGGTGGAACAGCCCCCGTTAAAGCGTATCAACTTTTGGCCAAAAAGCAGCAAAATTGGGACAAGTGGCACATTTATCATGGGGATGAGCGTTGTTTGCCTGTTGATGATGCAGAGCGTAATAGTTTAGTTGCCGATCAGAAATGGTTAGATTTAGTGAGTATTCCTAAAGCGCAAATCCATGCAATTCCTGCTGAATTAGGTGCAGAAGCGGGTGCAGAAAGTTATGCAAAAGTTGTCGAAAAGGCAGGCAAGTTTGATTTTGTCTTATTAGGCATGGGCGAAGATGGACATACCGCCAGCTTATTTCCTGGGCATGTGAATAAGCTTGATGAGCTAACCCACGCCGTGCATAACTCACCAAAGCCACCTTCTGATCGTGTCAGTATTAGTGCAAAAGCATTGAGCAATACAGAAGAGTTAATTTTTGTTGTATCAGGTGCCAAACATGATGCTGTTGCAGCATGGAAAAATAAAGAAGACTTACCCGTTACGCACCTTTGCCCTGAATCAGGAGTGGATGTGTTGTTAAGTATTTAAATTAAGGATTACGCATTGCGACCCTTTCGGGCTATCAATTTGGAAGTGGGACTTTTTAGTCCCGCACTCAATCGGGCGAGGCTAAAGCCTCACTTCTAAGTTGCTCGAGTTATTTCGTGCACGTTCCTTAGTCTGCTTTCATAGGTGGATATAGCAGACTAAAAACCTGCGCCAAAATGAACTAAGCTCCTAGAAAATTAACAGGAAAATAAGATGAAAACGAAGTTATCAATATTTTTAGTCGTGATGTTTTTTTCAACTAATTTACTGGCTGAATTTCAAGGCCCTGGTGCTGTAACAAAATTGACCACAGTGAAAGCAGCTAGTGCGATGAGCGATGATGATAAAGTCACGCTTGAAGGTTTTATTGTTAAGCAAATTAAAGACGGGCATTATTTATTTACAGATAGCACGGGCGAGATTGAAATTGAAATCGAGGCTAAAGATTTTCGAGGACTTGTTGTTACGCCACAAGCAAAAATTCGCATTATCGGTGAAGTAGAAAAAAGCCTGTTTTCATCCGCAAAAATAGAAGTGGATTCTGTGCAAAGAATAAAATAATGCCTTTTCTCGCTGTTAAAGCACCGCGTACTTAATAACGGAATACCAATGTAGGGCACGCATTGCACGCCTTTTCGAGTTATACCAATCCCAATATATTGACACTTAAACTCATATAATCAAGAAAAACCGTCATCCTATGCTTATAGCAGGAATCTATAGTGGTCACATGGGTTCCCGATTAAGCTTGTGCCTAGCTTGACTAGGTAGGCTTCGGGAATGACGAGTATTACAGTGATTATTTATTGAGATTAGTATTATAGAGTGGGTAAAGGGATAGCGAGGTCATCAATTCAACTTATGTATTTTAAAAAGGATAAACAATGAAAGTTGGTTTTATTGGTTTAGGGGCGATGGGCGTAGGAATGGCTAAAAACCTTGCTAAAGCGGGGCATCAAACCTTAGTTTGGAATAGAACGCAGAGCAAAGCTCAAGCCTTAGCGCAAGAAACCGGTGTTACAGCCATTGATTCAATTGCAGAGCTTGCCTCTCAAACTGAGGTGATTTTCATTTGCGTGTCAGCAGATGACGATGTTTTGGAAATTATCAACAACCTATTAATAAGCATAAAAGCAAACACCATTGTTGTTGATAGCTCAACTATTAGCAGTGATACAGCAAAGCAAGCAGCAGCCTTATTGGCGACTAAACAAGCACACTATTTAGATGCACCTGTTTCTGGCGGTGTTGAAGGCGCAAAAAATGGCACACTAGCAATGATGGTTGGAGGTGATGAACCAACCTTAATAAAAGTAACTCCACTTTTAAAGAGCATGTGTGCACGACTTTGTTATATGGGCGAAACAGGTTCAGGGCAAGGCACAAAAGCAGTGAATCAAATAATGGCCGCAGGCATTAACCAAGCAGTGACCGAAGCATTGGCTTTTGCGCAAGCAGAAGGTTTGCCGATGGAAAAAGTGATTGATGTGATTTCGGGTGGAGCAGCGGGAAATTGGTTTTTAAATAACCGCGGTGTGTCAATGACCCAAAATAAGTATGACATCGGCTTTAAGCTTAAATTGCACCATAAAGATTTAAAAATTTGTCAGGCGATGGCAAAAAATAATTTAGCTGATTTAAATTTAGTTGAAAAAACAATTGCTGATTACGAGCAGCTCATTGAGAAAGGTTTTGCGGAAGAAGATATTTCGGCGTTATATCGATTAAAAAATAAAGGCTTTTAGAGGTGAATAACCTTAAAGTTAGCCGTTGTTTTTATGTAACAAACGCTATGTTTTAGGAGTTAAGTTAAGACAGCCCTGTTAGTCATTGAAAATAAAGAGAATTTAAAGTCATTAATTTCTTGTATGTAGCGTTTAATGCTGATATTATTTCCCTGTAGAAAAAATTGTTGTAAAAATGATACATTTAATTTAATAAAACCTTTGGGGAAAGATTATGATTAAAAAAACAAAATTAGCTTTAGGGCTTATGGCAACACTCGGTGTTGCAGGTCTAGCATCAGCACCTGTTAGCGCAGATGAGATATCGGATTTAAATGCACGTATTGCTAAATTAGAACGCGCACAAGCAGTGGACGCATTAAAATCAGATAACGGTAATATGGTTTTCTTTCGTGGTGGTTATGCAAGAAATGATAATGCGAGAACTGACCTAACTTTTGGTACGACTGATGCAAGCTTCGCTGTTGACCAAGACGGTTGGGACGTTGGTGCTGGTTTAGATTTTAGGTTAAGCGATGATTTTTTTGGCCTTCATGATGGCACAGAAATTCTTGCTGAATTAATGTTTACTTATTCACAGTTCGGTACTAGCCCTACATCTCTTACTGCTATTGTTCCTGGAGATTTAGCGATTCCTGCTCTTGCTAGCCAGTTCACGCTAACAGCTTCCCCAAAAATTAAATTTTTAAAAGGTAGCAAATTCAGACCTTGGATTGTTCCTATTGGTTTAGGTATTAATGTTATTAGCCCGACTAGTAACGCGGTTACTTACTTAAAACCATCTATGCAATTTGCTGCCGGTGCTGATTACAAACTATGGAAAAGCATTTATCTAGGTGCTGACATTCGTTATAACCTAGGTTTTGGTAACAACGATGACCAAATTGATATTAATGGCTTCACAACTGGTGCTTATCTAGGAATTGGATTCTAAGCGACTTAGCTTAAAATTTAACCGAATAAAAAAGGGTGGGCTGTTTAGTCCGCCCTTTTTTTATGCCTAAAATAAACCAGAAACGACAGCTTTCCATTAAAACTGATTAAGGCACTTAATTCAGCGTGCATCTTAAGGTAAAATAGCACATTCTATAAGACCAAGGGCTGCGCCTTGTGCCAGCCCTTGGTAACACAGACAGTTTATAGGGCAACCACAAGGGATTGCCCCTACTCAACACAGGGTAAACAATGATTAAAGCAGGCATAGTGGGTGGAACAGGGTATACAGGTGTTGAGTTATTACGCATCCTGTCTTTACATGATGAGGTAGATATTACCGTTGTTACCTCGCGTTCTGATGATGGTTTACGTGTCGATGCTTTATATCCGAGTTTACGCGGCAGTATTGATCTTTGTTTTTCTAAGCCTGAATTAGCAAGTTTAACAACATGCGACGTGGTCTTTTTTGCCACGCCTAATGGCACGGCAATGAAAATGGCAGAGGCTTTATTAGAGAAAGGCGTGAAAGTCATCGATTTATCGGCAGATTTCAGAATTACCGATGTAACAGAGTGGTCTAAATGGTATGGCATGGAGCATGCTTGCCCCGATTTAATCAGCGAGGCAGTTTATGGTTTGCCTGAAATTAATCGCGAAAAAATAAAACAAGCAAATCTTATTGCGTGCCCAGGTTGTTACCCAACAGCAACACAGCTAGGTTTTTTGCCTCTTATTGAAAATAATTTAATTGAGACCAACCACTTAATTGCAGATGTTAAATCAGGGGTTAGTGGCGCGGGTCGTTCAGCACAAGTTCCTACTCTCATGAGCGAGACTGGCGAAAGCTTTAAAGCCTATGCTGCGGGAGGACATCGACACTTACCTGAAGTAACACAGGGTTTATCTGCGCTTGCTAATAAAAAAGTAGGGCTTACTTTTGTGCCACATTTAGTCCCTATGATTCGTGGTATTCATGCCACTTTATATGCAACACTGATTAATCAAGACGCGCAGCAATTACAGTCTTTATATGAACAGCGCTACGCTAATGAACCTTTTGTTGATGTTTTACCAGCAGGCGTTCACCCTGATACGCGTAATGTACGCGGCAGTAATCATTGCCAAATTTCAGTCTTAGTACCACAAGAGGGTAATACTGTGGTTATTTTGTCGGTGATTGATAACTTAGTGAAGGGAGCGGCAGGTCAGGCAGTACAAAATATGAACTTAATGTTTGGTTTTGATGAAAAGCTTGGATTGCAAACAATGGCTTTATATCCTTAAATCTTGACTAAAATACTAGGGATTGGCATAATTTCAAAGATAACAACTATTTAACAGGTAATGAAAATGGCAGAACCAATTATTTTTACAGACAATGCAGCAAAAAAAGTAGGTAGTTTAATTGCTGAAGAAGGTAATGATGACTTGAAATTGCGTGTGTATATTTCAGGTGGTGGTTGCTCTGGTTTTCAATACGGATTTACGTTTGATGAAGAAGTCGCAGCAGATGATACCAAAGTAGAAAATGATGGTGTCACAGTATTAATTGATTCTATGAGTATCCAGTATCTAAATGGTGCTGAAATTGACTATAAAGAAGATTTATCTGGCTCACAATTTGTTATTCGCAACCCAAATGCATCAACAACTTGCGGTTGTGGATCTTCTTTTTCAGTTTAAAATCTCTGATTATTATCGTGTGTAGGATGGGTAGAGCGCCTTTTGCGAAACCCATCTTTTACGTTTGATGGCTTTCTCTATGTAGCTAAAAACACGTGCGAGCTTTAACTCCCCGCTGACAATGCGCCCGATTCCCGGAGGATGGGCAGAGCGTCTTTTTGCGAAACCCATCAAAGAAACCTCCTATCCTAAAGAAAAAATAAAAATTTCTTTGTAAGGATTTCTTATTCTTTACGACTCATCATATAATTTTAGATAAGAATACGCTTTCAGCTTAGAAATGCGTCTGTTTTTTATTTTTTGGAAATTATATGACTGATACTGCTATTACTGAATCTGTACAAAACTATTACGGCCAAGTGCTGCAATCAAGCGATGATTTAAAAACCAGCGCTTGTTGTACTTTAGATTCTGTCCCTGTTCACCTGCGTCCTTTATTGGCTGATTTACACCCTGAAGTGGTTGCTCGCTATTACGGCTGTGGCACGCCTTTGCCACCTGCATTAGAAGCGAGTACTGTATTAGATTTGGGCTGCGGCACAGGGCGTGATTGTTACCTTTTATCTCGTTTGGTAGGAGAATCAGGGCGTGTTATTGGTGTTGATATGACTGATGAGCAACTAGATGTTGCTAATGAATATCGTGTGTGGCACGCGGAGCGATATGGTTATAAAAAATCAAATGTTGAGTTTAAAAAAGGCAACATTGAAGATTTAGCGACGGCGGGTATTGCGGATAACTCAATTGACTTGGTTGTTTCTAATTGTGTGATTAATTTATCAGCAGATAAAAAACAGGTGTTATCAGAAATATTACGGGTATTAAAACCAGGTGGAGAAATCTATTTTTCTGATGTTTATGCCGATAGACGAGTCCCAGAGGCATTAAAAACAGATCCTATCTTATTAGGTGAATGTTTAGGTGGCGCATTATATTGGGAAGATTTTCGTCGCCTTATGCAAGAGTTAGGCTGCCCTGATGTGCGTACAGTAAAAGAAAGCCCAATTGCCTTAGAAGATGCGGAAGTTGAAGCTAAAATTGGCATGGTGAAATTCAAATCAATTACCATTCGTGCTTTTAAAATGCCTTTAGAAGATCGTTGTGAAGATTTTGGTCAGCTCGCTATTTATAAAGGCACTATAGCAGAACACCCGCATGCCTTTGATTTAGATAACCATCACCACTTTGAAACAGGCAAGCCGCTGCGTATTTGTGGTAATTCATTTGATATGTTGGCTCTAAGCCGTTATGCACAACATTTTGAATTGTTGGGTGATAAATCAACACATTTTGGTTTGTTTGATTGTGAGCCTAGCACGGCATCTGCGCCTTCTGATGCGGCTGCATCTTGTTGTTGATTGCAATATGTCAGGTGCAATTGCTATTTTTGTTAAAACGGTTGGCTTATCACCCTTAAAAACACGTTTAGCAAAAACAATTGGAACAGAGAGTGCTGAAGCATTTCATTTGGCGGCGACACGCTCTGTTTCTAGTGTTGCTGAATCGCTGGGTGAACAGGGTAATGTTGATTGTTATTATGCTGTTGCTGAAGAATCAGCGATCAATCATCCTGACTGGAAAAACTTACCATGTATTTGGCAGGGTGAAGGTGGCTTAGGTGAGCGAATGCGCTTAATTCATAAGAGCTTGTTAAAAAAGCATGATTTTGTGTTATTAGTTGGCGCAGATATTCCGCAAATGACCATCGCCCCGTTACTTGAGGCAAACGTGTATTTAAGCGATACAAAGCAAAAGCGCTCAATTTTTGCACCTAGTGAAGATGGTGGTTTTTGGCTTTTTGGCAGTAATTTCTTGCTTCCTGATAATATTTGGACGGATGTGCCTTATAGCCAGGCGAAGACTGGTGAGTTATTTTTACAGGCGATAAAAGCATTAGCGCCAGTAAAAATATTAGAAGTTTTACGAGATGTTGATGAGCTACCAGATTTACATGCCTTACAAGGGAGCTTGGTCCAGCTAGTTTACCCGACAAAAGAGCAGCAACAATTGAGTCATTTTTTAGCAACGATACTTTAAATTATACAAAACCCAATAGGTATGTATTTAAATCCAGATACCTAAGGAAATTCGTCATTCCTGCATGCTCTTAGCAGGAATCTATATTTACTGGGTATATTGTGGGGCTTAGCCTTATAAAAGTAGTTGCGATTAACCCGAGTTTAAAAATTATGCGTGATGTTAAGCCTTTATTATTAACGAGTGATTTTCCTAAGATTAAGCGTGAGCAACTGCAGACCTTGCAAATGAATTTGGGTTATTTATGTAACTTAAGTTGTACGCATTGTCATGTGAATGCAGGGCCTAATCGAACAGAGTTAATGAGCCGTGAAACAATGCAGCTTGCTTTACAGTTCGCGAAGAAGAATAGTATTAAGGCGCTGGATTTAACCGGCGGTTCGCCAGAAATGAATCCTGACTTTAAATGGTTGGTGCAAAAGGCTAAAAAACAGGGCTTGCATGTGATGAACCGCTGTAATCCGACTATTCTAGAAGAGGTGGGTTACGAAGATGTTGCGGAATTTTTAGCGCAACAACAGGTAGAAGTCATCGCCTCTTTACCTTGTTATTTAGAAGATAATGTTGATGCGCAGCGTGGCAAAGGTGTTTTTGTTAGTTCTATTAAAGCACTGAAAAAATTGAATAAACTAGGCTATGGCATTAAAGACAGCGGCTTAGTATTAAATTTAGTCTTTAATCCACAAGGGCTTAATTTACCAGCGCCACAGTTAGAATTGCAGGAATCTTATCGACAATTTTTAGCGGAGCAATTTGATTTACAGTTTAATCAGTTGTTTACCATTACTAATATGCCCATTCAGCGTTTTGGTTCTGTTTTAGCATCTAAAGGGCAGTTTGATGAGTATATGGATAAATTAAAGCAAGCTTATCAGGCCGAAAATTTAGAAAATGTTATGTGTAAAACGTTGATCAATGTTGATTGGCAAGGTTATGTTTATGATTGTGATTTTAATCAGATGTTAGAGCTGCCTTTGACAGGTAGTAAGACGCATTTGCGTGAATTATTAATTGAAATGCCTGAGAATTTACCTATTTCAGTCGCTGATCATTGTTATGGGTGTACTGCAGGTCAAGGATCTAGTTGTACTGGCGCACTATAAAAGGGGATAGTAATGAAAAAAGTATTATTTGTTTGTGTGGAAAATTCATGTCGTAGTCAAATGGCAGAAGCATTTGCACATATTCATGGTAAAAATAATTTAGAAGTTTACAGTGCTGGCTCAAAGGCTTCTGGAAAAGTGAATGATAAAGCTATCAAGGCGATGCAAGCGGTCGGTTATGATTTAAATCAGCATTACTCTAAGTCGTTACAGGATATACCTGATATTGATTATGATTATGCCATCACGATGGGCTGTGGTGATGAGTGCCCGGATGTAAGGGCAAAGCAAAGGTTGGACTGGAGTATTCCTGACCCTAAACATATGGAGCCTGTAAGGTTTCATGAGGTAAGAGATATGATTGAAGCTAGGGTATCGACGTTGTTACTGGGTAATTAAGCGCAGTCGTTTTAATTTTCACTGAAATAAATGTTTTTATAATAGCTTAGGGCTGAGCCGTTAGTATTATCAGTATCAGTCATAATGGCAATGGCATCAATAGAATGAATGGTATTGCCAAAATGTTTGTGCAGGTCTGTTAATACATTGCGTTTCTCAGTATACCAATGCGCTAACTGATCATTTTTGGAACGCAAAGATATTTCTATCACACTGCTTCCAGCGTAAGGACTTTCCCACGATT
>DAOUSK010000160.1 GCA_030627265.1 Methylococcaceae bacterium | reverse complement strand
TGTTGATGGTATGAAGGTTAACCAATGGACAATTTTGAGCTGGTAATCATTTGGCTGTTTATACCTCGTTAACATCAGAGCAAATTAACCGCTTTATACAGCGCTACCAACTACCGCCATTATTAAGATATCACGGAATTAGTGCTGGTATAGAAAATACCAATTATTTAATAAAGACCACGGAAGGAGATTTTATTTTAACCGTGTATGAGCATTTTACGCCTCAGCAAGCACACAGTTACCTCGATTTATTACAACAACTTGCCCGATTAGAAAATTATTATCCCGAACCTATCGAATCGGGAGAGGGGCATGTTTTACAGGAAATCAGCCAAAAACCTGCTGCATTGTTCAGGTGTTTAGCGGGTGGTTCGGTTGAGCTTGTTTCAAATCAGCAAATAATAGCTATCGCGGAAGCATTGGCGCGGCTACATTTGTCCTCCCCCCAATTAAAATTTACAGAAGAAAACCCTAGAGGGCTGAGCTGGATGCAGCAATCAGCTAAAAAATTATTGCCGCGATTAAACAAAGAAGATGCGCAATTATTAACTGATGAACTGCGCTACCAAGCGCAACTTAAAGAGAAGAAATTTGAGCAAGGCGTGATTCATGCGGATTTATTTAAAGACAATGCCTTATTTGTGAGGGGATGTTTAACTGGTTTTTTAGATTTTTATGCGGCTTGTTACGATGCTTTTTTATTAGATATTGCGATTGCAGTGAATGACTGGTGCGTGGATGAGCAAGGTTTTTTTGAGCTTAATAAATATGCAGCGTTTATACAAGCTTATCAAAAAATAAAATCTTTAAATAATAATGAACTAGATTACTTGGATATATTTTTACGCCGGGCCTGTCTACGCTTTTGGTTATCTCGGTTAGAGCACCATCAAAGCCCTAAAGTAGGTGAAATAATATTGGATAAATCACCAGAAATATTTAGGGACTTACTTCGTCAGCATATTAATAGAGCTAAGGTGACGCGCAATAAATAAACCACCCATATTGCACAGACTGAAGCACTGCCATCAATACGACTAAGCTAATAGGACTAATAAATCAGCAATGAATTTTTCTTGCTGATCTTTAGGGATGGGTGTTTGCTTTAAGCTGGTTAAATAAAACATATCTTCAGCGCGACTACCGATAGTGGTGACTTTAGCGTTAATGACATTAAAATGATGTTGACGAAAAAGACTACCAATTTTAGATAAAAGTCCAGGCTGATCGGTGGTCGTGATTTCTAGTCGCGTATATTCTTGTTGTTTGTCATCATGAAAAAAGCTTTGTGTTCTTATTGGGAAGTTAGCTGCCTGCCGAGTTCTAGCGGGTGTGTGTTGTAGGGATTTTACTGTTGTCTGTAATTGCTGTTTAACAATAGAGCAAATATGTAATTTTCTAAATAAGTCGCCAATGGGCAGTCCAGACTGCTCTAGGACTTGAAAGCTATTGAGTGTGTATTGATCCTTTGTGGTGATGATTCTTGCGTCCAAGATAGTTAAGCCTAGGCTATCAAGTGCTGCTGTGCTGCGAGAAAAAATAAAATTTTCTTTTTTATCATGAGTATAGATAAATATTTCCGCGCTGCCGCGTTGGCTCTGTGGGCGTAAAAGAACTAAAGGTAACTCTGATTCGGGTGTTGCTTCGATCGCTAAGGTGTGCCAAACGATTTCATCTGAATAATAGCGTAAAAAATAGTCATCATTGATGTGTCGCCAAGTATGCTGAATGCTGGAAGCTGAAAGCCCTTTTTTAATAAGTTCTTTATGCGCTTCATTTTTGGTTTCAGCAATAGACTCTTCTTGTAAAATTGGGTTTTCTAGTCCGCGGCGTAATGCATTCAAAGTGGCGCTGTAAAGCTCACGCAGCAGGCTGTCTTTCCATGAGGTCCAAAGTTTTGGGTTGGTTGCGCGAATATCTGCAACGGTGAGTAAATAGAGATAATTTAGATATTCTGTTTTACGAACTTTTTCAGCAAAAGCATGAATAACCGCCGGGTCACTGATGTCTTTGCGTTGTGCTGTGCTAGACATGATTAGGTGGTTGCGGACTAGCCAGCAAATAATATTAGTGTCATGCTCGGAAATTTTGTGGTCGTTGCAAAATTGCCTGGCAATATCTTCACCTAATACTGAGTGGTCGCCTTTTTTGCCTTTGGCGATGTCATGAAATAAACCGGCAATATATAAAATATGTGGCTTAGAAATAAGTAGAAAAATTCCATTACAGAAAGGGAGTTCTTTATTGTGTTTTTCTAGTGCAAAACGGCGTAAGTTACGAATGACAAAAAGCGTATGCACGTCGACGGTGTAAATATGAAATAAATCATACTGCATGCGTGCGACTATATTATTAAAGCTAGGTAAATAGGCAGCAAGCACACCATAGCGGTTCATTGACCGTAATACGCGGTTAATCGCGCGAGGTTGGCGTAATATATCGATGAATAATTGGCGTGCAAGTGGGTCGGCACGAAAGTCATCATCAATAAGCGATAAGTTAGCTCTAATTTGACGAATAGCGGTTGCTCTAATGCCCTTTAGTGCGGGAATTTTTTGTAATAAGAGAAATATTTCTAATAAAGCGCGGGGATGGGTTTGGAAAGTATCGGGGGTGTTTGTGGTGATGTAGCCAGCAATACTGTTAAATTTTGTATTGATGGTTTGCGGTGGGGTGGTTTGCGGAATGCAGTGTTCGTTAAATAATTGTAATAGAGTCTCGTTAAGTCTTTCTAGCTGCATGACTGTTTTAAAGTAATGCTGCATAAATTGCTCGATACCGTGATTGTTTTTTTGCTCGGGGTAGCCAAAGGTGCGGGATATTTCGCGTTGGTGGTCAAAAAGTAAGCGATCTTCGCAGCGATTGCTTTGTAGGTGTAAAGCAAAGCGAATTTTCCACAAGTAGTCACGAGCGGCAAATAGCTCTTTATATTCCGCTTGAGTTAATAAATCGAAGTGTTTTAAATCTTGTAAGTATTTACATTGGTAATGGTATTTAAAAACCCAGCTAATAATTTGTAAATCTCTTAGCCCCCCAGGGCTTTCTTTTATGTTGGGCTCTAGATTGTAGGCAGTATCGTGAAATTTTTTGTAGCGTAGTTTTTGTTCTTTAATTTTGGCATTAAAAAAATCTTCTGAACTCCAAATATTATGCCCTGATATATGTTGGCTGAGTTCGTCAAATAAGCTTTGATTTCCTGTTAAAAATCGAGATTCTAGCAGGGATGTCATAATGGTTTGATCATCCTTTGCTGACTGCAAACACTCGGAAAGACTGCGGACACTTAGGCCTAATTTTAGTCCGGTATCCCAAAGTGCAGTGCATAGTTGGGTGAGCTGCTCTTTATCTTGCTCGTCAATCGAGTCTTTGGTGAGAATTAATAGGTCAACATCAGAGTATGGAAACATTTCATTCCGTCCATAGCCGCCAACCGCTACCAGTGTGAAATTTTGCTGTGATGGATTTTTAATTAATTGATTCCAAAGGCAAAGCAATGCGCTATCAATAAATAAAGATTTAGCCTGAAGAAGCGCTAGAATGGGCTTTTCAGGAGAAAAATAGTTTTTTAAATAAGCATTATGCTGCTGTGCTGCCAATTTTATTTTTTGGCTAATAGAGGGCGCTTTCATGTTTCTTCGGGGCGAATAGTTAAAATTTCACAGCCTGTTTCTGTAACGAGCAAGGTGTGCTCCCATTGTGCAGATAGGCTGCGATCTTTAGTAACAGCGGTCCAGCCATCTTTTAAAACTTTCATGTGTCGCTTACCTATATTGATCATGGGTTCTATG
The DNA here is from genome assembly GCA_030627265.1 of Methylococcaceae bacterium. GTDB lineage: Bacteria > Pseudomonadota > Gammaproteobacteria > Methylococcales > Methylomonadaceae > Methyloprofundus. Next base: position 287 of record DAOUSK010000160.1, on the reverse strand, counting down.
GTTAAAATATTGCCCGCTTGCAAGACTTCGCCTTCACCAGCTTCTCCGTAATGTAAAACTTGAGGCTCTTCGTGAAATTTCTTGCCTATGCCATGGCCACAAAACTCACGAACAACAGAATAACGATTTGCTTCTGCGTGTTTTTGGATAACGTGGCCAATATCACCTAATGTGCAGCCAGGTTTGACTTGCTCAATGGCTAGCATAAGGCATTCTTGTGTGATCGTGCATAGGCGTTTTGCATGAGGACTGACGTCGCCGACATAAAACATTTTGCTGGTATCGCC
>DAOUSK010000084.1 GCA_030627265.1 Methylococcaceae bacterium | reverse complement strand
TTTTGACTAAGCTTTTTCAATATTGCTTCTTTAAATTCGTTTGAATAATGTTGATTTTTCATTCATTGGTATCTTACCGCTCCCTGTTTATTTATGAAAATAATTTAGGCGACAACTATCCTGACACAGGGGGTTTTTATTGGGGAAGAATATTAAAATAAAGAAAAAGGTATACCAAAATATTTTTTGTTTTATTTCAATAGGTTGCTTTATATGTTTAATAAAACTGTGTTTTTTAGCTTAACTTAATATGGCAAATGCCTAACCAAAAAATCCACTTGACCATTTAAATCGTCACAATTTTTGCGATGCAAAAAGTTTCGCCACTCTATATGGCAAGTGATTTTGGTGTTACGTGGAAAATTTTCAGGTCTTTAACTCTTGTTTAAGCGGGGGTTATTTATTTAAAAGGCTCTTTAAATCTGCAAAAGGGTTATGTGCGCCGCCATCATTAGATTTCTCATCTGTTTTTAAGCTTTCAAAACGCATTTCTTCATATTTAGAATGTTCGTTATCATGACAATAAAGGCATAATAATTCCCAGTTACTGCCGTCGGCAGGGTTGTCATCATGGTCATGGTTTTTATGATGTACAGTCAACTCTTGTAGATTTTTATTATCAAATTCACGAGTGCAGCGTCCACAAACCCAAGGGTACATTTTTAAAGCTTGCCCTCGGTAAGTTTTTTCTCGATCTGTTTGATGTTTGCGTGCGTCAGCGACTAGACGGTCGGAAGCGCTAAGTGTGTTTTGATTTGCCATACGAATTTAACTTTATTAATGGGTTATTAAAGGTGAGTTTGATATTTTTCTTCTATGATTCCGCCGCCCAAACAAACATCGCCATCATAAAAAACAACAGACTGTCCGGGAGTAATGGCTCTTTGTGCTTCTTGAAAAACAACTTTTATTCTTGTTTCTGACAGAGGAATGATTTCACAAGCTTGATCAGCTTGGCGATAGCGTGTTTTTGCTGCGCATGTAATATTATTAGTTAGAACTTTGTTATTACACCAGTCTAACTGACCGGCCTCTAAAGTGTTATGTAGCATAAGAGGGTGGTAATGCCCCTGACCTACAATCAAGCGATTATTGTCCAAGTCTTTTTCTAAAACATACCAGGGTTCATCAGGTGCGTTTTTAACGCCTCCAATACCCAAGCCTTGACGCTGACCTAGGGTGTAATACATTAAACCAGAGTGCTTACCAATATATTGCCCTTCAGGAGTTACCATATCGCCAGGTTGATGAGGTAAGTAGCGTTGTAAAAATTCTTTAAATTTACGCTCACCAATAAAGCAAATGCCAGTGCTGTCTTTTTTCTGATGATTAGCAAAGCCGCATCTTTCAGCAATTTTTCTAATCTCAGTTTTATGCAGTCCGCCAATAGGGAATAAGGTTTTAGATAGTGCTTTTTGTCCTAGTGTATAAAGAAAATAGCTCTGCTCTTTACTGGGGTCTAAGCCTTTTAATAATCGATATTCACCGTTAATATTATCGATACGTGCATAATGTCCTGTTGCTATGTATTGCGCACCTAAATCATCGACAGCATAATCTAAGAAGGCTTTAAATTTAACGTGTTTATTGCATAATATATCGGGGTTCGGTGTACGTCCCGCTTTAAATTCTGATAAAAAGACCTCAAAGACATCGTCCCAGTATTCACTCGCAAAATTAACCGTTTTTAGTTCAATACCCAATGTATCGCAAACTTGCTGTGCATCGGCAAGGTCGGTAATGGCGGTACACTCATCCGTACCGTCATCTTCATCCCAGTTTTTCATAAAAACGCCGGTGACTTGATGCCCTTGCTCCAGCAATAAAGCAGCAGTGACGGATGAGTCAACACCCCCAGACATTCCGACAATAATATTTTTACTCATTATTCTTGATCTAAAAAAGTTTTTAATAAGGATAGCGGGTGACGTTCCCCTGCTAGGTACTGATCTATCGTTGTTAGCACTAAAGGGCTACGTAATTTAGACTTATTAGCTGCCAGCTCATCACGTGTTAACCAATGCGTAGCAATAATGCCGTCGTCTAATACTTGATTGGCTTGGTGGTTACTGCAGGACCCTACAAAACAAACACGCAAAAAACTATCGGCATCAGCTTGCTTACGCCAAAGTTGGATGGAAGTTATATATTCAGGGGTAAATGTCCAAGCAGTCTCTTCACTGACTTCACGAATGACGGCATCAAGAAGGCTCTCGCTAGGCTCAAGGTGCCCTGCGGGTTGATTAAAAGCTAGGCCGTTGGATGTTTCTTCTTCGACGATAAGAAATCGTTGCTCGCGTTCAATGATGGCAGCAACAGTAACATGAGGTTTCCAAACCATAGTATTCCTAATTAGTTTTAAAAAATGGCTGTCGTATTAACAAATTAGAGCTATTATACAAGATTGTATTGATTTTTAGGTTATGGCCTCCAGATTAATTTTGTTTTAATAGATTTGTAAGCGTAATAAATAATGAGTGAATTGGATCAATCTAGCCAGTATGATGATGATATAGCCGTTCAAGAGGCGGCACCTAAATTAAAAAGACCGCCATTGTATAAGGTTGTTTTATTGAATGATGATTTCACACCGATGGATTTTGTGATTGAAATTTTGATGGATTTTTTTGCAATGACCGAAGAGCAAGCAACTCAAGTTATGTTGCATGTACATACACAAGGTGTGGGTATTTGCGGTGTCTTTTCTAAAGATGTTGCTGAAACTAAAGTAGAAATTGTTAATAATTATGCACGTGAAAATCAGCATCCACTGATGTGTGCAATGGAAGAGGCTTAGGAGTTATCTATGTTAAGTAAAGATCTTGAAGCAACATTAAATTTAGCCTTTGTTGATGCGCATGAAAAACGGCATGAATTTATTACTGTCGAGCATTTATTGCTCGCTTTATTAGAAAATGAAAGCGCAGCGCAAGTACTGACTATTTGTACTTGTGATTTGCGTTTATTAAGAGCTGAATTGACACAGTTTATCGATGAAACGATTAGTTTGATTGTCGCTGATGCGCATAGAGAGACTCAACCAACATTAGGTTTTCAGAGGGTGTTACAGCGTGCTGTTTTTCACGCTCAATCTTCTGATAAACAAGAAGTTAACGGTGCAAATTTATTAGTTGCCTTATTTAGCGAGCAAGATTCACATGCGGTTTACTTACTTAGTAAACAAGATGTTACACGCTTGGATATTGTTAATTATTTATCTCACGGAGCAGAGTCTGAAGACACAATGGAGCAGGTTGATGATCCCAATGCACCGACTCAAACAGAAGTAGAGTCACCATTGGAAAAATACACAACAAATCTTAACCAAGAGGCATTGGCTGGGCGTATTGATCCATTAATTGGCCGAAGCCTTGAGCTAGAACGTACCGTACAGATTTTATGTCGCCGGCGTAAAAATAATCCATTACTGGTTGGTGAGGCGGGTGTTGGTAAAACAGCCATTGCTGAAGGTTTGGCTAAAAAAATAGTTGAAGAAGATATTCCTGCAATTTTAAGTGATTGTGTTATTTATTCTTTAGATTTAGGGGCCTTGGTGGCAGGTACAAAGTATCGGGGGGATTTTGAAAAGCGCCTCAAAGCATTAATGAATCAATTAAAAAAAGATGAAAAAGCCATTTTATTTATTGATGAGATTCATACTATTATTGGAGCAGGGTCTACTTCAGGTGGCGTGATGGATGCGTCTAATTTAATTAAGCCCGCACTTGCATCGGGTAGTTTGCGCTGTATAGGCTCAACAACTTACCAAGAGTATCGGGGGATCTTCGAGAAAGACCATGCCTTGGCTAGACGCTTTCAAAAAGTAGATGTTATTGAGCCGTCGATAGAAGAAACCTTTCAAATTTTAAAGGGTCTCAAAACTCGTTTTGAAGAGCATCATGACCTTAAATATAGTATTGAAAGCTTACGTGTTGCCGCAGAGTTAGCTGCAAGGCATATTAATGATCGGTTTTTACCGGATAAAGCGATAGATGTGATTGATGAAGCGGGAGCAAAGCAGCGGCTATTGCCAGAGGCTGAAAGAAATACCTTAATCGATGTGAGTGCCATTGAAGAGGTTATTGCACAAATTGCTAGAATCCCTGAAAAATCAGTCTCTAGCAAGGATCAAGATAAGTTAAAAAATCTAGAGAAAAATTTAAAAATGCTAGTATTTGGTCAAGATGATGCCATTTCTGCGTTAACAACGGCCATTAAATTATCACGCGCCGGATTAAGGGATGCAGGTAAGCCGATAGGTTCATTTTTGTTTTCTGGCCCAACGGGAGTTGGTAAAACTGAAGTGACACGGCAGTTAGCAAAACAACTCGGTGTGGAATTAATTCGTTTTGATATGTCTGAATATATGGAATCACATACCGTATCGAGGTTAATTGGGGCACCTCCTGGCTATGTGGGTTATGACCAAGGGGGGTTATTAACAGAGCAGGTAAATAAACACCCTTATGCGGTATTACTGTTAGATGAGTTAGAAAAAGCGCACTCAGATGTATTTAACCTTTTATTACAGGTTATGGATCATGGGACATTAACGGATAATAACGGTAGAAAAGCAGACTTTAGAAATATTATTGTAGTCATGACCACAAATGCTGGTGCTTTAGAAGGAAGTCGGGCATCGATTGGTTTTACTAAGCAAGAGCATACGACCGATAGTTTGCGTGCTGTGGAAAAGACATTTTCACCAGAATTTAGGAATCGTTTAGATGCGTTAATTCAATTTAAGCCGCTGGATATTTCAGTGGTGGGTAGCGTGGTGGATAAGTTTATTTTTGAATTAGAAACCTTGTTACTTGCTAAGGATGTTAGCTTAAGCTTGGATGCAGAAGCTCGATTGTGGTTGGCTGAACATGGATGTGACCCTAAGATGGGTGCACGACCAATGGCTCGATTAATTCAAGATAAAGTTAAAAAACCATTAGCGAATGATTTATTATTTGGTGATTTAGAGCAGGGAGGGCATGTCAACATAACCGTTGAGAATAAAGAATTAGCCTTTACGATAAAAAGTAAGGTTTTGGATTCAACGGAAACGGTTGATTAGTGACGTTTAAGTAAGCCGCTTAGGCGGCTTTACTTATTGATGAAGCAATTGCAGAATTAAAGGCTTAACGCATACGGAAAGTTATTCTACCTTTTGTTAAATCGTAAGGTGTCATTTCTACCTTTACTTTATCCCCAGTTAAAATACGAATGTAATGTTTACGCATTTTTCCAGAAATATGAGCAGTAATGGTGTGACCATTCTCTAGCTCCACTCTAAACATAGTGTTTGGGAGTGTTTCGGTAATTGTACCGTCCATTTCAATTTGATCTTCTTTTGCCATCTTTTTCGTTCTCTAATAAGGTATAAATTTTGTCAATAATAACAGTTAAGTGCTGTTAAAGACAGAAGTATACATTGTAATTTATGCAGAAGTATATTTTAGCTACATATTTGTATTGACTAAACAGCCCTATTAAAAGAATGGGGCTGTTTAGTCAGTTATTTTATTGAGAAATTAATCTCATGAAGGCTTCTATTTATCTTCTGATGAGCTTGAGTTGCTAGGCTCTACTTTACTTTTTGAAGCTTCTTTAGCCTTATGTTCGGTAATGTTTTTTTCATAATTAGCCGCATAAGACGATTTCTCAACTGTCACAACGCTTGGGGCTAAAGATTTGTTATTAACCGGTTTATTTTCAGTTTTATCTGGAGTCGGCTTAGTTTTTTCACTCGTATTAGGTGGTGTTACCTGGTTATTTGAGTGTGTGGGCTTGGCTTCTCTAGGTTTTCTATTTCGGTTGTTGCGTTTTTGTTGATTTCTAGGTTTTTGTTCTGTTGTTTCTTTGTTTTTGTTACTAGTTGGATTTTCAGTCGGTTGCCCTTGCTGTTTATTGTTTTCTTCAGCTGGTTTTTTATTTTGTGGCTGACGCGGCTTTTTATTTCTATTTTGCGGGTTTCTATTCCTGCTGCGGTTATTTTGTGGTTTTTGCGTATTTTTTGGTTTTTCTGGCGTTGTGGTAACTTCGCTTTTTTCGGGAATAACCTCAACTTCAGTCGAACTAACCAATTTACTCCAAAAACGACTGATTAAACTCGCAGATGTTTTTTTATTTTTTATCGGCGCTGGTGGTGCATCAGGTAAAAATTCTTTAATGACAGCGCGTTCAGTTTTTTGACTGGATTGATTTAAGAAAGTAGGGGTACTAACCTCTTCTGTTTTAATTTGTGAGTAGCTACTACTTTCAACTGAGCCTTCTTCATCTTTTGATTTTATACGCTCGATTGTATAAGCCGGTGTTTCAAGATGCTTACAAGGTAAAACAATGATATGTACCTTTAAGCGTGACTCAATTTGATCAATAGAAGGGCGTTTTTCATTTAATAAAAATGTTGCACATTCAATAGGCAGGTGAGCAATAACTTTATCAGTCCCTGACTTCATTGCTTCTTCTTCTAGTATGCGTAATACAGATAAAGCAACGGATTCAACATTACGAATCTCACCTTGACCATTACAGCGAGGACAAGTTAATTGTGTTGTATCACCTAAAGAAGGGCGTAAACGTTGGCGAGACATCTCCAGCAAACCAAAGCGTGAAATACGGCTTGTTTGTACGCGAGCGCGATCAATTTTTAAAGCATCACGAATTCTATTTTCAACCGCACGTTGGTTTTTATTAGCGAGCATATCAATGAAATCGATAACAAATAAACCACCTAAGTCACGCAATCTTAATTGGCGTGCAATTTCATCAGCTGCTTCAAGGTTGGTATTTAAAGCAGTTTCTTCAATATCGTGACCTTTTGTAGCACGAGCTGAGTTGATATCAATTGAAGTCAGTGCTTCAGTATGATCGATAACCAGTTCGCCACCAGAAGGCAGTTCAACAGTGCGGCTGTAAGCGGTTTCAATTTGAGATTCAATTTGATAGCGATTAAATAAAGGAACGCTATCGCTATATAATTTTGCTTTACTTAAATAGTGCGGCATCACTTGTTTTAAAAAGCTGCTGACTAATTTAAATGATGATTCTTTATCGATAAGGATTTCATCAATATCGGCACGTAAATGATCACGTAAAGCACGGATAATAACGTTACTTTCTTGAAAGATTAGGAAAGGTTTGCTTTGTTCTTTTGATGAACGGTCAATCGCTTCCCAAAGCTGTAATAAGTAGTTTAAATCCCACTGTAATTCTTCGGTGCTTTTACCGCAGCCTGCAGTACGGACAATAAGGCCCATATTTTCAGGAACCGTTAAGCCATCCATTGCATCACGCAATTCATTGCGTGTTTCACCCTCAATGCGACGAGAAATTCCGCCGGCTTTAGGGTTGTTTGGCATAAGGACTAAATAAGTTCCTGCCAAGCTAATATAGGTAGTTAGTGCTGCGCCTTTATTGCCGCGCTCTTCTTTTTCAATTTGGACAATAACTTCTTGCCCTTCTTTGAGTCGTTCTTTTACTTTAGAACGGCTAAGCGTTAAATCATCTGAATAAACGGCGGTTGGTGAAACTTCTTTTAAAGGTAAAAATCCATGTTTATCAGCACCGTAGTTTACAAATGCAGCTTCCAAGCTAGGCTCTATACGAGTGATAATACCTTTATAAATATTGGATTTTTTTTGTTCTTGCGAAGGGTGTTCAATGTCAAAATCATATAGTTTTTGGCCATCTACTAATGCAACACGCAGTTCTTCAGCCTGCGTTGCGTTGATCAGCATTCTTTTCATTTTCTAGTCCTTAAGTATAAGCCCTGTCTTTATTAATATCTTTTGTTGTAATGTACTCAGTGCTTTTGTGGACTGAATATTTTAGATATTAAGTATTTCCGTGCGAAAAATATAACTGCATTAAGCTCATTATGTGAGTCTTTACAGGGTTAGATTGTTATTGAACACATGTTCAGGAGCTTAATCGCTCTACTGGTGTATAGCTAACTGAATGTCTAACGTATTTTTCGCTTGTAATACAAGGCGATCGTATCGCTTGTCATGGGCCGAGCGACAAAAACCCAAAAATTGATTCTAGTATTAACATTGGTGACTACAGCTTACTCTTTGATTTCATGGAAGCTTGTGTAAGTATCGTCCTCTTGTAGCGACTACTTCATAAAACAGTTCAGTTTTAATTTATTGTTAATTCATCACTAGAACTTGTAAATTATAACCTGTAATAGAGTATGAATGTAATTAACTTATGGTTTGTAGCGATAATTTCTACTATCATAGCGGGATGAAAGCAGAAGAAAGTGAAAATCGATTAAGCGTACAATTTATAGAAATTACGGATGCGCACGAAGGGCAACGTCTAGATAATTTCTTAATTAAAATTTTAAAGGGTGTGCCTAAAAGCCGAATTTATCGGATTATTCGTAAAGGAGAAGTGCGCATTAATAAAGGGCGATGTGATGTAAAACGTAAACTTATCATAGGGGATATTGTTAGAGTTCCACCGATTAGAGTCGCGGAAAAAACAGAAAATATTCCTGCCCCTGCTTACCTTAAAAATCATTTAGAAAATAATATTTTATTTGAAGATGATGTTATTTTGGTCATTAATAAACCTTCCGGATATGCAGTGCATGGCGGAAGTGGCACGAGTTCTGGCATAATAGAAACCTTACGGGAATTACGCACGGAAAACCGTTTTTTAGAATTAGTGCACCGGATTGATAAGGGGACTTCGGGTTGTTTGATTATTGCTAAAAAACGCAGTGCTTTGCGAAAGTTACATGAATACTTTAGGGGGGATGGCGTAAAGAAAAGCTATCTGGCCTTATTAGTAGGGCGCTGGGAGGAGAAAAAGAGCTTAGTTGATCAGCCCTTGCTGAAAAAAACCAATCAAGGCGGCGGGGCTAATGTCAAAGTACATCAAGCAGGCAAGCCATCGCAAACAGTCTTTAGGCAATTAACGCTGTATAAAAATGCAACCTTGGTTGAAGCGAGGCCCTTAACGGGGAGAACGCATCAAATCCGTGTGCATGCTCTTTGGCTAGGACACCCGTTGGTGGGGGATGAGCGTTATGGTGATGAAGAAAGTAATAAATTGTTTCGCAAGGAAGGTTACAAACGAATGTTTTTACATGCTGAAAAATTGCAGTTTGCACACCCGGTAACGGGGGAGTTATTGAAGTTAATTGCTCCTTTACCCACTGAATTGCAAGCATTGCTCAAAATAGAAAATTAAGAGGTGTTGAGTGTCTGAAAATAACTGGGATGAACCACAAAAGGAGTCAAATAAAATGGCAGAAAATTGGGAACGAGAAGCAATAGAAAAACTGGCCTTTGCTGCGGTAACAGAGCAAAGGCGCTCACGCCGCTGGGGGATATTTTTTAAATCATTAATGAGCATTTATCTTGTGGTTATTTTAGGTATAACGATGTACCCGAGTGTTAAGCAGAGCATGGTTGATGATGAGGGGGAGGGGCATACGGCTGTTGTCAATATCATTGGTGTGATTGCAGAAGGCTCGCCAGCTAATGCGACTTCAATTATTAAAGCATTACGCAATGCCGTTAAAAATGAAGACACTAAAGGGATTATTTTACATTTAAATAGCCCAGGTGGTAGTCCAGTACAATCCTCTTATATTTATAATGAAATAAGACGCATTAAACAAGAAAGGCCTGAGTTACCCATCCATGCGGTCGCTTCAGATATTTGTGCGTCAGGGTGTTATTTTATTGCAGCAGCAGCGGATAAAATCTTTGTTAATCCCGCAAGTCTTGTTGGCTCTATTGGCGTTATTATGAATGGTTTTGGATTTGTTGATGCAATGGAAATGTTAGGTGTGGAGCGCCGCTTAGTAACGGCTGGAGCACACAAAGCTTTACTAGATCCATTTTCTCCGGCAAATTTGGAAGAAAAGCAATATATGGATAAATTATTAGCTCAGGTTCACCAGCAATTTATTGATGCAGTTAAAACAGGTCGAGGGAACCGCTTAAAAGAAGATGAAAAGACATTTTCAGGTCTCGTTTGGACAGGGGAAGAAGGAAAGAAATTTGGTTTAGTTGATGATTTTGGCAATGATGACAGTGTTGCGACTGATGTGATTGGTAGTAAAAAAAGAGTTAACTTTACCTTACAAGAAAATTTAATAGATCGTCTAGCTGGGAAAATGGGTGCCTCTTTTGCGCAAACATTGGGCACAGTAGGGCAAAAATTACTTTTACAGTAGTTTAGCTGTAAAGGTAGATGAGCTTCCTTTCTTCAAAATTTGTTATTTAAATAAAAAAACGAGGGTTATCAGTGGATATAGCTTCTTTAGTTGGATTCCTTCTGGGTATTGGAAT
>DAOUSK010000140.1 GCA_030627265.1 Methylococcaceae bacterium | reverse complement strand
TGGGCTGATGGGTTTCGTGCCTCTACCCATCCTACATTTGATACGATTATTTTGAATTATCCCCGGTTCCGTAGGATGAGTAGAGCGGCTTTTTGCGAAACCCATCGCTTTAATGTTAATGCCATTGCTGAGTTTTTTTTGATACGGGGATTTTTTGAAATTCGTTAAAATAATCATGGAGTGAATTTTTAATACCGTGGCATTAATGGGCTTGGGCTGATGGGTTGCGTGCCTCACGCCATCCTACATTTGATTTATTTTCAAATTCAAAGCACTTGCTCTCTATACCCTCTGTGGTTAAAATCTTCTATCTATATAAACGCACCCTTTTCTGGATCGAATCATGCAATCTCCCGAAGCTTATACAATGACTGCCGATGATTATTTGGCATGGGAAGAGTTACAAGAAGAGAAACATGAGTTTGTTTTAGGGGAAACTTTTGCAATGGGCGGCGCTAGGCGTGAGCATGTGGTTGTTTCACTTAATATGGCAACTTCTTTAAAACAGCACTTACGCGGTACGCCTTGCCGAACTTACATTTCGGATATGAAATTGCAAGTCGAGCAAATGGATGCATATTATTATCCTGATGTGATGGTGTCTTGTGATAAAGGCGACCAACGTGCGGAGCAATTTCTTACTCAGCCAAGTTTAATTATTGAGGTTTTATCGGATTCAACAGAGGCTTATGATCGCGGTGATAAGTTTGCGGCTTACCGAAAAATATCCAGTTTAAAAGAGTATGTTTTGGTTGATATTAAAAATCGCCGTGTTGAGTGCTTTGTCCGCACGGCTGATAATGATTGGTTATTTCATGACTACAGCAGTGAGTCTGTTTGCCGTTTTAGTAGCGTTGAAGTCGATGTGCCGTTAACTGATATTTTTGAGGATATTGAGTAGTATTATCAATACCCATAGTATTCTCCAGCTTCGTAGTCATAATTAAAATGAGTGCTTGATCGACTTGGATTGTTTATTGTATGGATAAAAAACATTGCACCAATAGTACCAATGCAGTACCATTAATTCATGCCTCCTAAAATAAGAGAATTAATCAGTCAATTACAAAGCATCGGCTTCGAAAATCGAGGAGGTAAGGGTAGTCATCGTAACTTTACTCATAAGAATGGAGTAAAGATCACTATTAGTGGAAAAACAGGTGATGATGCAAAATCCTATCAAGTCAAGGCAGTCAAAAAAGCGGTTGATGAGGTATCGAAATGAAAGTAAGTGATAAGTATTTAAAGATCGTTGAATGGTCAGAAGAGGATCAATGCTATATTGGCCATTGCCCTAATTTGATGATGGGCGGCGTTCATGGCGAAGATGAGGCAAAAGTATATAAAGAGCTATGCGAAATTGTTGAGGAATGGATAGACATCTATAAAAAAGATGAGGAAGCACTTCCTGCTGCAACAGCAGGAAAAAAATATTCTGGTAAATTTAACCTTCGTATTGGTGAAAATTTGCATGAGCAATTGAGTATTGATGCTTTAAGGTCAGGAGAAAGCTTAAACTCATACTGTCTCAAAAAATTGCAGGAACCGTATGCGTTCCCCCCAAACCTTGCTCGTTAGTTTTTTCATTTATATTTAAAAGCGTGTAAATCAATCGGTTGTATTGCTCGCTTTATGGCCATTGCCTTCTTTTAGCTCTTGAATAGCTTGTATTGTTACCGCGTTAGGTTGTTTGGCTTTAAGCTCAATGGAATACCGCCATAGTTGATAACGGCTTTGGCAAATAGCTTTATTGCTTGAGAGGGGCTGAGACCAATTTCTTCACATACATGAGTAAATTCAGTTTTCATGCCCTGGTCAATACGCGTACTGATTATCTCTGTTTTCATTTTTGTACTCGATAATGCTTGAATTTGATTTTAATTGTAATACAAAACTATGTATTGTGATGCGTATATATGGGATTATTAGAATACGAAATAAAAAGAAGCGGCATAATTTTGAAATTAACATTGAGAGATTAATAGGCTTGGTTTGATGGATTTCATGCTTCTACCCATCCTACATTTGATACGATTATTTTGAATTATCCCCAGTTCCGTAGGATGGGTAGAGCGGCTTTTTGCGAAACCCATCATCCAATGTTAATGCCATTAACGGATTTTATGAAATCCATCAAATAACAGTAAAGCATTACATGGCTCTACCAGTATCTCCGTGCACCAAGGTAGCGTTGTTTAAAATATACGTTGGATAATGATTGCATTTGAACCCTTTTATTTTTATTTGGCGAATGAATAAACATGCCATTCCCTGAATAAATACCTACATGAGATGCGCCTGGCTTGTAGGTCTCAAAAAAAACCAAATCACCTTGTTTTAAGTTTTTCTTTGAAATATATTTTCCGTGCTGAAATTGTTTGGCGGCTTGCCGAGGAATATTGATGCCTTGCGTTTTATGACTAAACCACGTTAATCCCGAGCAATCAAACCCTGTTTTAGGTGAGCGCCCACCATAGCGATAAAGTATGCCCATTTGTTTCTTGGCTGTCTTTAAAATAGGTGCGCCTGAAATAAGCACACCTGATACTGGTTTTTTATCGCTTATATCTACCTTAGGTATAGATGAACAGGCCGATAGAAAAATCAGACTTAGAGATAATAAAAGAATATGCCCTAAAGATTGTAATGAGTGAATTTTTTGTTTTACTCGCATTATGTTTCCTGTTTTTAACAAGCTAGCGTTTATTTTTTAAAACCTACCCACTTTGGAATACGGGCTACTTGCTGTGTGCTTTAATCATCATGGGTTGATGGGTTTCGTGCCTCTACCCATCCTACATTGGATACGATTATTTTTGGATTATCTCCGATGCCGTAGGATGGGTAGAGCGCCTTTTTGCGAAACCCATCGCTTTAATGTTAATGCCATTGATGGATTTTTTTTGCTATGGGAATTTTACGAATCCTACCAAAACAATTCGCAATATAAACTGTTAACACCGTGAATTTTATGGGTGTGTTATTGGATTAAATTGTTTTACGGCTTGTTTTAATTGCTGTAATACACGCTCTGTATTCTGGGTATTTTGGTAACGTATCTGCACGTAATATTGGGTTATTAGCTGAAATGGCTCGGCTATCTGCGGTGCTGTTTGTTTTACGCGGTTTAAAAAATCATTTTCGCCTTCGCTGGGGGCTTTTATTATTTGCAGTTTGGCTAGTTTTTCGCAGGCTTGGGCATATAATTTTTGCTCGGCGGTTAATTTTCTTTTACTGCTGCGTAAGACCAATAATGCGGTTATCAGGCTGATAAAAACGACGACTCCTAAAAAATAATAAAATAATTTTTTAAGCGTATCAATTCCGAAGCCCGATAACAGGTTCATCTGGTTGCTGCGGCTGTAGTTAATAATCCAACGCTGCCAACTATAATCTGCGCTACTCCATAATTGTCTTATGGATTTTAATAAGCTCATGCTTTGGCTATCTAATTGAATTGGCGCAAAGCTGATGGTTTGCTGGGAAATTTGTTGTTCAATATTAACACCGGAATTAACTCGCTCTGGCGCTACCGCGGTTGTTGGATCAAATCGAACCCAGCCTTTTCCTTCTATCCAGACTTCTGCCCATGCGTGTGCGTTGGCTGATCTAACTTCTATAAATTTTCCGTTGGTATTGTAGCTTCCTCCTTGATACCCCGTGACGATGCGTGCCGGTATGCCTGCGACGCGCATTAAAATAGTGAATGCGCTGGCATAATGTCCACAAAACCCTGCTTTGCTTTCAAATAAAAATCGTTCGATGGGTTTGTCTTTTAATAAGGGCGGCATCAAGGTGTATTGAAAATTTTCATTATGAAAGTGTTGGAATACTTTGTTGATGTATTGCTCTGGAGTTTGCTGAAATCCACCGAGTTTTTTAACTAGCTGTTTGATGCGTTTTGCAGGCGGCGCGGGCATTTGTAAGTTGTCTTTGTATTCGGTTTTGGTGATATAGCCTGTGTTGTAATTTGCATAGGAGCTAATGATGTATTCAGCAGGTTTGTTGAAAGGCTTGTGGGTGATTAATTGATGAACGGCGTTTTTATGCAAGGCGCTTGAGTATTTTGCGGGCATATCTAAGGCGTAAACCCAATTTTTTATCTGTGGCTCCATTAATATTGAGTATTGGTAAGCATCCCCTGAAAATTTAACGGTATCAAGAAAGCGTTTGTAGTAAGTATTTTTACTGGCTGTCCAGCGCTTGCCATCGGTATAGGAAAAAACAGGGCCGCGCCAATAGCGTTCTTGATTAGGTGGAATCTTTCCGGTAAATTTAGCACGAAAAACAACTTCACCCGATAAGCTAAGTTTGCTAATAGAGCCTGGTTCTAGGCTATCACTTAATCCTGATCGTGCTTGGTTATTGTCATCTAAAAAAGACCAGCGTGGCGCTTCAATTCGGGGGAAAAAAATAAATAGAACAATCATTAATGGAATGGCTTGCATTAAAATAATCGCTGATTTTTTAATGGATTGGCTGTTTTTTAGGGAGGCTCCGTTGATGGATAATAATGTGGCTAATAGGCTGATGCAGACAAATAAAATGTATATTGCCATCGCAATATTTTGTAGGTATAAAAATTGTGATGCGGCAACAATAAAAGCAAGGTAGCTGATTAAATAGAGGTCTCGCTGACTTTTTATTTCTAGTAATTTTAAACCTAGGGCGGTAATAAATATCATTGTTCCTGCATCGCGCCCAAAAATTCCACTGTGCATATAAACGAGTAGCATTATTCCTGATAGGAGCAGGCAAAAAATGGTCAGTTGTGAAGGTAGGTATTGAGGTTTCCAGATACCAATAAAGCGCCATGTGAGCAGGATAAAGAAAAAGGCCATAATCGGCAGTGGCACATGTAAAAAATGCGGTAGGCTTATTAGTGCAATGGAGATTAATAATAAAATTAATGTTCGTGGATGCAGGGAATTAGTCATGTGTTTTTATGTTGATGGCCGTGTCCGTAAAATAATTCTGTTAACTTAAGCCCTCTCTTGCTGGAGAGGGTTGGGTGAGGAGAATAAAATCATGCACTG
>DAOUSK010000123.1 GCA_030627265.1 Methylococcaceae bacterium | reverse complement strand
TTGTTAATAGAAAAACATCATTTTTATCTATTTGTAAGGTGTCGTAATCAATTTCTAGTCGAGCATTAATACCCATAGCACGGACTGAGGTAGCTTTGTTCTTTAGATACCCATAGACGATGATCTGTTGTTAAAGGTTCCAGTGCATTATCGTGCAAACGGTAGATTCGGCTATCACCTAAGTGAAATAAATGTGCTGTTGTCGATTTGATGACGATTGCACTTAATGTACAGACATAGCCTTTATCTTTACCGCAAAAACGATAGTGTCCCTGTTGGGTTTGTGAGTATAACCAAGAATTAGTTGCGGATAATACGCGCAGTGCAGATTTTTTTACTGACCAGGCATCGGAAGTGCAGTAATAGTCTTGCAAAAAACCATAAATAGTTGCTTGGCTAGCGACTTGTCCAACATCACTACTGCTAATTCCATCGGCTAGGGCGATGGCAATGCCTTTTGATGTTATCTGTGGTTCTTTAGGGATGGTAATTCCGTGAAAATCTTGATTGATTTTCTTACGGCCTTTATCAGAGTATTGACCCACTGATACTTGTAATTGAGAGGACATTTTAGCTTTACCTTTTTAACCGGGCATAAAAAAAGCCCCAAACCTGAATGGGTTTGAGGCTTTGTAAGTCATTAAATGCTAATTATAAATTACGTTCAGGGCTCATTTTCACATGGGTGTAATAAAGAGGCAGCCCAACAAAGACAAAGCCACCGACTAGATTGCCCAATACGGTTGGTATTTCGTTCCAAATTATATAATCCATCACGGTAAATCCACCGCCCATAATCATAGAAAATGGAAATAAGAACATGTTGACAATTGAGTGCTCAAAACCCATGAAAAAGAACAGCATGATAGGCATCCACATCGCCATCATTTTTCCCGTTGCAGAAGTAGAAATCATTGCACCTACAACACCCATAGAAACCATCCAGTTACATAACATGCCACGGATAAAAATAGTAAACCAGCCACCGATACCGTGTACTTTATAACCTAAAGTTCTTGCTTCACCAATGGACCCCACTTTTTGTGCAATAACACCGCCATCGGTATTGTAACCAACGGTTAAAATAAACGACATCATAAAGGCAACGGTTAATGCACCAGCAAAGTTGCCAAGAAAAACGAGTCCCCAATTTCTTAATATTTGGTTAACAGTCACACCTGGTCTTTTATCAAGCCATGCAAGAGGGACTAAAGTAAAAACGCCGGTTAATAAGTCAAACTTCATTAAATAAAGCATAATGAAGCCCACAGGGAAAAGTACTGCACCTAATAAAGGAGAGCCTGTTTTAACGGCAACAGTAATAGCGAAGATAGCCGCTAGTGCTAAGGTCGCACCCGCCATGAATGCACGAATTAATGTATCTTTGGTCGACATGTAAACTTTGGATTCACCAGCGTCGACCATTTTGGTTACAAATTCTGTGGGTTCTAAATATGACATAAAACTTCCTCTTTTTATATAATAAAAATAAGTTTAGTAAGTCGTTATTAGATTGGCTTTTAGGGCCTAGGCAATTAAATTTTAGGGATGAACATGGTTCCTTCAGAGGCTTTGACTGCTTCACCACCAACACGAATAGTTAAGGTATCTTCACCTTTATGATCCATTTCCATATTAAGCACACTACGGCGAACTTTTTCATCACCACGCTCGACAGCAAAGGTGTAGGTTCCTTTTTGCATGTGGTCAAAAGAGCAGAGGAATGCAGCTAAGCTAGGAATGGCAGAGCCAACCGGAGGGTCTTCGTGTATGCCAATATTTGGTCCGAGTAAACGTACGGAAAAATCGGAATCTTGCGCGGGCGTTTTTGGGGAAACTAATAAAATTTCTTCAGCGGCTGTTTGTGGTGCGATAGACTGCCCCCATGCTGCTAAATCGAATTTAGCTTCACGGATTGTTTCATGATAAAAAGTGGGTACGACCAAGTAAGGAATACCGCAAGAAACTAAGCGTGTAGAGTATTTTTTATTATTAATATAAGCGGCATCAATACCTAAAAAGCTCGCTAATTCTGTTTCTGTCGGTGTGAAATAATCGACAATAGGTGAAACAGTGCGCGAGTATTGGATGAAACTAGCTTCTCCATCAACACAACTTACATTAGCCTGAATGCTGGCTGTGTTTTGATGCAAAATAACTTGAGTATGACCTTTATCGTTTAGAGCCAACTTATTGCAGCTTGCTAAGATATAAGCGGCAGCAATAATAGGGTGGCCTGCGACATCAATTTCACCTAAAGGAGAAAAAATCTTCATTTGAAAATCGTTTTCTTTACCTTCACTTTTAGATAAAAAGACGGTTTCAGTTAAGTTTAGCTCACGAGCAACTAAGGTCATTTGTTCTTTATTAAGGCCTTCAGCTTCTGGAAAGACAGCAACTTGCGCACCATTAAAGACCTTTTTGGTAAATACGTCGGCAATATAATAGTTGTAATTCATATTCTTACCCTTCTAAGCTAATTTCTACACGGTTATTTTCGATACGAATCGCATAAGTGTCATTTTTAATTGATTCATCTTCAAAACATTGTCCTGTCTCAAGACTGAAGTGTTGTTTGTAAAGAGGAGATGAAACCATTGCTTCGCCCTTAATATCACCAATTAATCCACGCGATAAAACATTGATCTTGCCAAAAGGGTCGTAATTATCAATAGCATAAATGCGGTTATCTTTAGGCATATAGAAAATAGCGATTTGTTTACCTTCCACTAAAGCACAAACGCCTGAATCAGCTTGTAAATCTGATGTTGCACAAATATCAATCCAATGACTCATTACACTTCCTCCGTTAAAGCAAAATGTTGGCGTTCTTGCTCGTTAGCAGGACGTATTTGTCCACGCTCTTCAACAAAAACAATATTTTCATCTGTTTTATCGCTGTTGACAAAGTGACGGAAGCGTTTTAGTTTTTCTTCATCTTCAATCGTAGTTTTCCATTCACATTGATAAGTATCAACCACATTTTGCATGTGAACTTCTAAGTCATCACAAATAGCTAATTTGTCATCAATGACGACCGATTTCAAATAATCTAAACCACCTTCCATATTTTCCATCCAAACTGAAGTACGCTGTAAGCGGTCAGCAGTTCGCACATAAAAAGCGAGCACGCGATCTATATATTTAATTAAGGTTTCTTTATCTAAATCTGTTGCAAACAAATCAGCATGGCGAGGTTTCATACCACCATTACCACAGACGTATAGATTCCAGCCGCCTTCAGTTGCAATGACACCAATATCTTTACTTTGGGCTTCGGCGCATTCCCGAGTACAGCCAGAAACAGCAAATTTTATTTTATGTGGTGCACGTAAGCCTTTGTAACGATTTTCTAGTTGAACCGCTAGGCCAACACTATCGTCTACGCCAAATCGACACCAAGTACTACCGACACAAGATTTAACAGTACGTAAGGATTTACCGTAAGCATGCCCAGATTCAAAGCCAGCATCGATTAACTCTTTCCAAATAGGGGGTAGCTGGTCTAGGCGTGCACCAAAAAGGTCGACTCGTTGTCCGCCAGTCACCTTAGTGTATAAATTGTATTTTTTAGCAATTTGACCAATAGCAATTAAACCTTCTGGACTGACTTCTCCACCGGTCATGCGAGGTACAACTGAATAAGTACCATCTTTTTGCATATTTGCAAGGAAGGTGTCATTCGTGTCTTGTACGCTCATTTGTTTATCGCTTAATACATACTCATTCCAGTACGAAGCTAAGATAGACCCAATGGCTTGGCGACAAATTTCACAACCACGACCTTGTCCGTGTTGTGTTAAAAAGTCATTAAATGATTTGATCTCATTAACCATCATTAAGTTATATAAGTCTTGACGGGTATAAGCGAAATGTTCACAAAGATCGGTATTAACTTCAAAACCTGATTTTTCAAGTTCACAATCTAAAACTGATTTCAATAGAGCGCTACAGCCACCACAGCCAGTTGCTGCTTTTGTCGAATCCTTTAATGCAGGCATGGTATGACAACCAGCTTCAACGGCAGAGCAAATTTGACCTTTTGTGACATCAAAACAAGAACAGATTTGGGCCGACTCAGGTAGAGCATCAGGACCTAGGCCAACTGACTCATCAGAACGAGAGGGGATGATTAGGCTGTCAGGATGTTCGGGTAAATCAATCGCATTAAGGTAGTACTGGGATAATGTTCCATAACCAGATGCATCGCCTACTAAGACAGCACCTAATAATTTCTTTTTATCAGCACTAACAACTAAGCTTTTGTAGATTTCATCTGCACCATTTTGGTAAGTATAGACCAATGCGCCTTCTGCCTTACCGTGAGCATCACCAATACTAGCAACATCAACGCCATTGAGTTTTAATTTAGTGCTCATATCTGCACCGCTAAACTCAGTTGCTTGCCCCTGTAAATCGGCAACGACAACACGCCCCATATGATAGCCTGGAGCAACTAAGCCGAATGTTTCTTCATTCCATACGGCGCATTCTCCAATGGCATAAATATCAGGGTCTGACGTTTTACATTGGTCATTAATGACAATACCGCCACGAGTACCAACTTCAATACCGCTAATACGGGCAATTTCATCACGCGGGCGAATACCAGCAGAAAATAAAATAATATCGGTTTCTAATGATGTGCCATCTGCAAACTCCATTTTATGTTGGCAGTCTGTTCCGTCGACAATTTTTCGTGTATTTTTACTAGGGTGTACCGAGATGCCTAAAGCTTCAATTTTAGCAGCAAGCATGTCTGCACCGCCGGTATCTAACTGAGCAGACATTAAGCGAGCTGAGAATTGCACAACATTGGTTTTTAAATTTAAATCTTTGAGGGCTTTAGCTGCTTCTAGACCTAATAGTCCGCCACCAACAACAGCGCCTATTTTTGCTTTTTTAGCCGCTTCAGTGAGCGCTTCTAAATCTTCGATAGTTCGGTAAACAAAACAATTTTCACGGTCATGGCCTTCAATAGGTGGAACAAAGGCATAAGATCCAGTGGCTAAAATTAATTTATCGTAACTAATTGCAACACCTTTAGCAGATGTGACAAATTTATTGGCTTTATCGATAGAAATCGCTTTATCACCAATATGTATTTTAATGTTGTTAGTATCAAAAAAACCTTCTGAAACTAAGGACAAGTCTTCAGCTGTTTTACCTGAAAAGAATTCTGTTAAATGAACGCGATCATAAGCAGCACGCTCTTCTTCGCAGAAAGTGACAATATCGTAATCATCTCTAATATCACTAGCAACAAGGTTTTCTAGGAAGTTATGTCCTACCATGCCGTTACCGATAACAACCAAGGTTTGCTTTTTGCTCATGTTACCCTCTGTTAAAAATAAATCTAATTAGCATATTATAAGCAGGTTACGTGCCATAGTGAAGCTGTGGTTTGGTTTACCTTTAAAAACTTAGGTTTTTAGTTACTTAGATTAATTCAAGGCTAAATGATGAGGTTTTTTAACGTTGATTTTATTGATTTAGGCGCAAAACAAGAAATGTTTTGATCCAAACTGGTGCGTGATAAATTAAAATGGTGCGGAGGATTTAACGCGGAGCATAAGGTGTCAAAAAACACCGTAGAAGTAGGGGCTTCTACGGGATGAGTCTTTTATTATTTAGAAGCTTACATTACCTTGTAGCCAGAATTTGTTAGTATCAGTTTTATAATCTTGTGCATCATAATAAGCATATTTAGCTAATAATGAATAATGCTTACCGAATTTTTTAGCAATGACGAAATCATATTCATTTCC
>DAOUSK010000098.1 GCA_030627265.1 Methylococcaceae bacterium | reverse complement strand
GTTAAATGCTTTGGTGGCTCCCCTCATGAAATTCAACGATTTAAAGAGAACAGCCTATTTAATAAACAACAATCACTAAAAGTGGGGTTATTTACCTCAATTCAAAACCCTATTATGCAGTTACTTGTTGCCTTTGCCTTAGCAACACTACTTTTTCTTGCTTTGCAGCTGATGGAGTCAGCAAGCACTGGGACTTTTGTATCTTACCTACTTGCCGCGTTTATGATGCCTAAGTCTATTCAGCAACTCACCAACGCCAATAACGACATCCAAAAAGGTATCGCTGCGGCAACTGATATTTTTGAGGTATTGGATGTTGAAGTGGAAAAAGATTTAGGGTCTAGAACAAAAATAGCGGGCAAAGGAGCGTTAGAATTTAAGAACCTTTCTTTTCATTACCCTAATTCTGAAAAAGCCGCTCTCAAGAATATTAATCTTAATATTAAATCAGGGCAGACTATTGCGATTGTTGGCGCATCAGGTAGTGGTAAAACCACTCTCACCAATCTTATTCCGCGCTTTTATGATTATAACCAAGGAAAAATTTTATTGAATGGTGTGGAAATAACAGAATACACGCTAGAAACATTAAGAGAGCAAATTGCTTTAGTGACACAAAATATTACTTTATTTAATGATACGGTGTTTAATAATATCGCTTACGGTTCTTTAGAAGGTGTTTCTGAGGCGGATGTATTAAAAGCGGCGGATGATGCTTATGCAACGGAGTTTATTGATAACTTAGCTCACGGCATGCAAACTGAGATTGGTGAGCATGGCATTCAATTATCTGGTGGGCAGCGCCAGCGTTTGGCGATTGCGCGGGCTTTATTGAAAAATGCACCGCTGTTAATTTTAGATGAAGCGACTTCAGCCTTAGATACGCAATCAGAACGCTATATTCAAAAGGCTTTAGAACATGTGATGGCGAATAGAACCACTATCGTGATTGCACATCGCTTATCAACTATCGAAAATGCGGATGTTATTTTAGTAATGGAGCAAGGTGAAATTATTGAGCGTGGCTCGCATGCAGCATTGTTAGCTAAACAAGGGGCTTATGCTACTTTACATGCTTTACAGTTTACCAAAATCGACGAACATTAATTCCCTTAAATCAAATAATAAGAATGAATTTAACCTCACCTACAGTGAGGTTACCCTTACTCCTATCGCAATAATACTATGCTTAACTCACCACCTCTATCTTTGTTTCGATGGCAAAATCAAGACAAATATTACTCGTTCACTCCACCTCAACTCTGATATTAAAAACTAAAACCAACCCTTGGCTTTCATCCCATTAATAATCTGCCGAGAGACTAACTCACCGCCAAGATAATTCAAATGATCATCATCATAATATAATGGTTTCTTGTTATCTTCTAAAATACAGCGACCACTTACCGTACTATTACAAAAAACACGTTCTGGATATATTTTTAATAAATTAGGGTGCACTGGTAACTTATCTAGCTGCGTATAAGCATTCTTTGTTCGTGACTGAAACACATCATACGAGGTGGATACTATCGAACTTTTTAATGGTTCATAATTATGTAAATAGATTTTTGTAAAAAAATCGGGTACATTCCAACCAGCCTCTGGAATTGGATATACTAAAACAACTTGTTTACCAGCATCCAATAACGCTTCAACCGCACTTCTATAGATTCTCCCCATCTCAGATAGATACTCTTTATCATGAATAAAAGATTTATTTTTTGAAATAGGTAGACCATATCCATCATCAGCTCCTGCTTCCACGCCCCCTTCTCCATTATTAAATCGCTTACCTTCAATATAAAAAGCCCATCGTGCCAGCAAAATAACCGTTTGAATACTACTTCCCTTTAAATACTTCAACGATTCAACATTAAACTGATTACACTTAGTCACCTTAGCAGACTCTTTAAAACCAATAACAGGCGGACAACCGATAGAGACTATCTCTATAATTCCTTGCTGTTGTGATGCCATTCCTTTTGCCAAAGGGTCTATAATAGCGCCAGCATGACTATCCCCCCAAAGAGCAACAGTTAAATTAAATTCTGAATTATAAATACACTCTTCTTGAGGAGGTAACAATAAATGATTCCTATTTGAATAACATATTTCACCTTTAACTGGCCTATACTTATTAGCAAAGCTTGCATAATAATCAGCATCGCCCGAAAGCCTACTAGGTAAACCCTTTGTTATAATTCCGGTTAATCCAAACCCAATAAAAAAAACAGCGCCTAAAATAGCAGTAACAAACACTTGGCGGCGAGTAAAGCCCCCCTTCTTTCTAAAAGGTGCTTCAATAAATCGCCATGTTAAATAAGCTAAGACTAATGTACAAACAATCAAACCGATATAAATGTCGCTAGAAACAGCCCCGACTAATCTAACTCTAGCAAAAGCAAATAAAGGTTGATGCCATAAATAGGCGCTATAACTCATTAAACCTATACTGACGATAGGTTTAAAACCCAGCATCCTTCCTATTAATGTCCTTTTATCAGCAAATGCTATAATCAATACTGTCCCAATAACCGGTATCAGTGTTAGCATATTTGGCATCAAATCAGATTCACTGAAAAAGGCGATGGAATAGATTATCATCCCAAAACCAAGCAAAGCCCCTATTTGAGATAATACCGGCCTCTTCATTTTTACTCGTGGTAAAACAATAGCCAATATAGCCCCAGCGAGTAACTCCCATGCGCGTGATACCAATAAGTAAAAATTAGCCTTAGGATATAACGTTGAGCTGTATTCACTCCAAATAAGACTAAGTAAAAATACTAGACTAAGTACCACTAGCTGATGTTTTCTTATTCGCTTCCATAGCAATAAAAGAGGAAAAAATATATAAAACTGCTCCTCCACTGCTAATGACCAAGTATGCAGCAGGGGCTTTAAAGCAGTATTAGGTGAAAAATACCCGCCTTGACTCCAAAATAAGATATTGGAAGAAAATATATTAATCGTTGCTAAACTTTCCGAGAATCTTTTATATTCTATTGCAGCTAACCAGAACCAAGCAAAAGGTATGCAAACAAAACTAATAAAAAATAATGCGGGAAATATTCTACGAATACGTCGTTCATAAAAGTATAAAAATGAAAAGGTGCCTGCATTTATTTCTTTATAAATAATAGTCGTTATTAAATAACCACTAATAACAAAAAATATATCGACACCAACAAACCCACCTTTGAATAAACTAAATCCTGCATGAAATAAAATAACGGGGATAACAGCAATAGCTCTTAACCCATCAATCTCAGAACGATATTTCATTACTTACTTTCCTACTCTACTCTAATCCAATAAAACCATACATTCTTATTAATTCCTTTTTCTTATTAAATAAGGGAGTAAAAAATAATAGAACTTTTGCACACATTAACCATATAAAGCATTAAGCCTTAAGTACTTTCTATACACCAACTTACTGCACCGAAGTCCCAGTCCCTTGTGCATCTTTTACTCCTTGCGCGAACTTGGCTTTTAATTTCTTAAATGCTGACCATAGTGTTTTATCCATGACGACCTGATTACCAATCGATACAATCACTCGTGTTAATTCAGGTATCTTAGTTTTAGTCGATATCATATAAATCGGCTGCACATAGAGCACTGAATTTTTACCCATCGGTAAAATTACCATTCGGCCTTTGACAACTTTTGACCCATGTTGATCCCATAAAGTAAATTGCTCTGATACTTCTGGGCTTTGGTCAATCAAGGCTTCTACTTGGGCAGGGCCATTAACCTGTGTATCCTTACCAAATTTGTAAATGGTAATATACGGCTTATAACTACTATTCAAACAACTTTCTGGGTCTAAGGTACCGGCTAGCCCTATCATGCTTAAATTACTACGATTAATCGGTGTCATTGGGTTAATCATAACGATCTCTTCTCTATCGTCACATTGCCCAAAATCCATCGTTTGGTAATAAGGCATGATCTCTTTTTCATCAGCCTTTGCAAACTGCCAAGTTTCGGCTTGCTCATAAAACAACTCGGGCCGTGTTTGATGGTACTTAGAGTAAATCATCATTTGCATAAAATATAATTCACGCGGATAACGCAAATGTTCACGCAATTCAATTGGCATTTTTTCTAGTGATTTAAAGACCCCAGGATAAGCAATTCGGTACGCATTAATGATCGGATCAGAAGCATCAGAAATATAATATTGAGTTGAGCCATCATAAGCATCAACTACAACTTTTACTGAATTTCGAATATAGTTGAAGCGCGCATTTCCCGATAAAAAGGTATCTTGTGCCATTTTAGAAACGGGGTATTTATCCGATAGGGTATAAGCGTCTTGTATCCAGTAAAAACGTTCTTTTGTCGCCACCAAATAGGGGTCTTTATCTAAATGTAAAAAAGGTGTGATGGTATTAATTCGATCAACAATATTTCGTCTCAATAAAACTTTACTTTTTTTCGTAATATTTGAAGAGAAAAATATTTTTTCATCGCCATAGTAAAATGAAAATAATAACTTTCTAAAAAAAGAAGGGATTAAAACCCCCCCCTTTCCTTCATAAGCACCTGTATTATCATGACCTGAACCCGATAAGCCAACAACATTCAAATTATTAGGCACGAGGGCATAAGTATATTTTTCTTGCCCATAATAAATATCAGGCTGTTTAACAGCAAAGCCAACATTAGAGACCATATTCAAGTCACGTAAATACCATAGAATAGGTTTACCTGCATCTTGTGCGGCAGGCGTAATAACCGCGCCATACCCATGCGTATAACGTAAATGGCTATTTTCCCAATTTTTAGCTTCTGCAGGTAAGTTGTCGAGATTTAACTCACGCGCTGACAAATTAACTTGTTGAATATGACCATTTAATAAATAACGGTCTTCATCTACACTATGAAAGCTGTAATAAGGCCGGATACCTTGTAATTGCTTATATCCATCAATTAAATATTCTCTGTCCCAAACAGGAATATTTTCAAAATGTCGTTGAATCCCCCAAGTTTCAATATCTTTGCTTGCATCTAAGTCAACTTTGAAATCAACCGTTTTAATATTATTTAAGTCATAGGCATCTAAGGTGGCTTTTACATTATTCTGCATAAACTGCCCTTCCGTTTGTACTGGGTTGGGCTGCACAATAAATGTTTTTATTAAGCTAGGTATGAAGTCAACATTTTGCAAACCAATCGCTACAAAAAAACCAGATAATGCAATAAAAACGGGGATCGAAGTGCGATGTTTATGTGAAAAAATATAAATAACTGCCGTAACAAAGATGGCAAGCACTGAAATACTGCTCAACCAAATAAGGGGCAAGTCATAGCGTAGTTCTATAAATCCAGGACCAAAAAAGACCGGCTCATGTACATCTGTATATAACAGTGAAAAGCGATCTAAAAAGAAACCCCAAACAATAAAAAGAACAGTAAAGGCCAATAAAATGATGATATGAATTTTTGCACCGAGCGGATATTCTTTATTTTGGTTAGGTACAAAAATATGTTCTAGCCAATATAAAATCGCTACTAGGACAGACAAAATAATAGATGAATACATTAATTCTTGTTGAATTAGCATATACAGAGGATAAGAGAATAAATAGAAGCCGACATCCAAACCAAAAACAGGCTCTGTTACCCCTGAGCTGCCGCCAAAAAAGTAAAGTAATGCAGTTTCCCACTGATGATAAAAAGGGCTCGCAACAACGACCGCTAAAACCAAGGAAAGTGGTGTGTAAATCCTAACAGAACCATACATAAATAAATCAGCAAACGTTTGGAATCGCTGTCTTTTATCAGCGCTAACAAGCACCTCATCTGGCGGGTTCAGCCCTAAGTAACGTGATGAAATCCAAAAATGGAAAAAGAAGATACTAAAGAAAATTAGCGTAACACCGCCTGAAAAAATGAAGCGATAAAGCAATCTTAGCCAAAAGTAGCCTTCAAACTCTAAAGAACGAAACCACCATAAATCGACAAAAAAATCGACAAAAATGAAATAAAATAAAATGTATGTGATAACAGAAAATACTGCTAACCCAATCAAAGCGGGTAAAAATTTCAAATTCCGCATGCTAACCTCGTTAATATGTCTGTTTTATGTGTTTGTGTGTACTGATTTTGCATTATTTTACGTATTGCTTAGTAATCGTTCAGGCCCTTGCCTGGGGGGATGAAAATCTAATTTTTTCATCCTATTTTGTAATATTTAAACGCTCTGTGTTTCTATTCCCGAGAAAAGCCTCAATGTGGCTACATATTTAAGGCAGAGCAGGTCTTCATGCGAAAGGTAGAATGGGTAGAACGTAGCACCTGTTTCTTAGGTGTGCAGTGAAACCCATTATCAACTCTACGTATAATGGTTGATGGGGTTCGCAAACAGACGCTCTACCCATCCTACGTTTTATAAGCTGCCCCGCCTTAAAATGATAGCACAAATAATCATCCAATCTATACGGACTAAACCTGCGAGCCAAGATTAAATCATTAAATCATCATTTTTTTGTCCAATTTGCCTTTGCTCTGCTTTCCATTCTCTGTGTTCTATCATAATATCTAAAACTTCTTGCGGATCATCAGTTACTTTAATGTAGTTAACATCATCTTCTGAAATCACTTGATATTCAATTAAAGTCGTTTTTATCCAATCCAACAAACCATTCCAAAACTCACTACCGAATAACACAACAGGCATAGGGTAGATTTTATGTGTTTGCATCAGTGTTAAGGATTCAAATAACTCATCCATCGTACCAAAGCCACCCGGCATTCCGACATATCCAATGGAATAGCGTACAAACATCACTTTACGTACAAAAAAGTATCTAAAATCCAATGAAATACTTTGATAGGCGTTCGGCGTTTGCTCTTGAGGAAGTTCTATATTTAGTCCTACGCTACACTTACTTTCTAAGTTAGCCCCTTTATTAGCCGCTTCCATAATGCCTGGCCCACCACCCGTAATCACTGTAAAGTTGTTTTTAGCTAGTAGTTGAGCAATTTCAATTGTTTTTAAATAATAAAGGCTGCCTGATATTAAGCGTGCAGAACCAAAAATAGAAATACCTTCACTAATACCCGACAAGCGATCAAAACCTTCGGTAAACTCACTGATAATGCGAAATATGCGCCACGACTGATCCCCTTTCAGGTCATCAATAATACTTGCCGAGTCATGATGTATATTGGCGCAATAATTCATAGTCATTCCTATTTAATAATGCTGTGCTTTAAAACAAATTCACTAATTTTTTCTAAATCAGCGGTATTAATATTTTTAAAACCGGGCATCCTTAAGCCGCCACTTTTAACTTTATTAACAACATAAGCTTTATTGGCATTTTTCTTATTCATCGTCCAATATTTACTTGGATCAGCAGGCTCTCCAGCATGGCAGCTCGCACAAGCTTCTGTATAAATTTTCTTTGCTGTTGCAGCCTTATCTGGTGTGTAGTCATTTGAACAAGCCGTTAATGAAGCCGTCAATATAACCAATAAACTTATTTTTTTAAACATAATTAGATCCTCACTAACATTCTTTATAAATGACTTTACCTGCTTGAATGGTATGTGTCACCTTTGCTTCCATCACTTCTTGCCAGAACGGCGTATTACGCCCTTGGCTTTGCCATGATTGCTCATCAACTTTCCATGATTTTTGGGGATCAAAGATACAAATATCTGCTGCACTTCCTTCTCCTAAATCACCAGCTTTAAGACCTAAAATTTTTGCAGGTTCCAACGTCAACGTTGCAATTGCCTGACTTAAACCTAAATGCCCTTGCTTAACTAAACGCATCATTAAAGGTAAAACTGTTTCTAATGCCGATATACCTGCTTCTGTTTCTGGAAATGCACCGAGCTTTGCATCCACATCATGTGGCTGATGGTCGCTACAAATACTATCAATAATGCCTTCTTTCACTCCTTTTAATAAGCCCTCTTTATCTTGCTGACTACGGAGTGGAGGCAAAACATGGTACGCGCTATCGTAAGGCAACATGTCTTCATCGGTTAAATGCAACTGGTGCATTGCGACATCTGCTGTGATAGCTAAGCCCGCTGACTTCGCTTTACTAATTAAGCTAACCGAGCGCGCGCAACTAATCCCTCTAAAATGAACACGACATGCTGTTTGCTCGATAAGTTCTATACACTGCATTAATGCGATTGTTTCTGCTGCATAAGGAATACTGGGCAAACCATATCGACTTGCCATTGCACCTTCATGTGCACATCCACCGTTGCTTAAACTACTTTCTTGCGGGCAAAACATTAATAATAAATCATGTGTCGCAGCATATTCCATCGCTCGCCGTAATACTAACAAATCTTGTATCGGATGATTCGCTTGGCTAACCGCAATACAGCCTGCTTTCTTTAAAGCATAAAGAGAGCTTAATTCTGATCCCGCTAATTTTTGGGTTAATGCAGCGACAGGGTAAACCTGAGGGTAGCCCTGTTTTTCTGCTTTATCTTTCAAAAGCTCAACCACCTCAACATTATCAACCACTGGCTGGCTATCAGGGGGGAGACATAAACTGGTAAACCCTGCACTAGCCGCTGCTTTAGTTTCCGATTTTATAGTGCCTTTATTGGTTTGCCCTG
>DAOUSK010000130.1 GCA_030627265.1 Methylococcaceae bacterium | reverse complement strand
TCAGCGGCATAATGGCGGTAACTGCTCGGCATAAACTGAGGCAAACCCATTGCCCCCGCATAAGAGCCAACAGGCTCTAAAGGGTTCAGTTTTTCTTCACGACATAAAATTAAGAAATTCTCTAGTTCACTGAGAAAGAATTTACTGCGTTTAGGATAAGAAAAGCCTAGGGTTGCTAAAGCATCTATCACACGATAGCCGCCTGTCCGCGCACCATATAAGGTTTCTACACCGATAATCGCCACAATAATTTCAGGTGGAACACCGTATTTTTTCTCGACTGCCTCAAGAGTGCTCGCATTATCTTGCCAAAACTTAACACCGCCATTAATGCGAGACTCACGCATAAAAATCTTTCGATATTTATGCCACGGCATCCCTTCTGCTGGGCGATTCATGGCTTTAATGATGCTCTCTTTTGTCTCAACCGATTGAAATAAGGTTTGTAATTCCTTGGCTTGAAAACCATGCTGTGTAGACATTTTACTAATGAATGCATCAACAGCAATGCTTGGCTTTATTTCCGCCTGAGCCAAACCAATGGAGCTTGCTAACAGTAGTGCTATGCCTAGTTTTTTCATTATTTTCATTGTTTATATCAGTAAAATGATGGGGCTCACTACCTGCTCTTGCGAGTCGAAAAAAGTGTTCACCCCATCCTACATTTATTTTTACTACTTCAAGCTCGTTATTTCTTTTTAACGTACAAATCAGTAATGGTGCCCGTTACCATTTCATTAGCAAAAGCGAATGTTTCTGATAGCGTTGGATGCGCATGGATTGTTAACCCTACATCTTCTGCATCCGCGCCCATCTCTAAGGCTAATACTGCCTCAGCGATTAACTCACCTGCATTTGGCCCGACCATCCCTGCACCTAAAATACGCCCAGATTCAGGATCACATAATACTTTAGTAATTCCTTCACTACGGCTTAAGCTTAAAGAACGACCACTGGCCGCCCAAGGGAATGCGCCTTTTTCATAAGCAATGCCTTTTTCTTTTGCTTCATTTTCAGTTAACCCCATCCATGCAATTTCAGGATCGGTATAAGCAACGGAAGGGATGGTTAACGCATCAAAGCCTGATTTATGTCCCGCAGAAACTTCTGCAGCAATTTTAGCTTCATAAACTGCTTTATGCGCTAACATTGGTTGACCGACAATATCACCAATAGCAAAGATATGTGGCACATTGGTTTTTTGCTGTTTATCTACCGCAATAAAACCCCACTCATCAACATTAATACCCGCTTTATCGGCATCAATCAGTAAACCATT
Source organism: Methylococcaceae bacterium (assembly GCA_030627265.1). GTDB lineage: Bacteria > Pseudomonadota > Gammaproteobacteria > Methylococcales > Methylomonadaceae > Methyloprofundus. Next base: position 4,209 of record DAOUSK010000130.1, on the reverse strand, counting down.
CGGCTTACGTCCAACCGCAACCAAAACTTTATCAAAAACTTCAAATTCTGGCGCTTTATCACCTTCGAAACTGACTTTTAAGCCATCATCTTGTGCTTCTATACTTTGAACACGAGTTTTAAGCCAAATATTCTTATATTGTTTTTTAATACGACGTTGTAATGGAGTGACTAAGTCTTTATCACAACCCGGAATGATTTGATCCATCAATTCCACAACACTAATTTCAGAACCTAAGGCATGGTAAACCGTTGCCATTTCAAGGCCAATAATTCCGCCACCCACAATTAATAATTTTTTCGGTACATCCGCAATTTCTAATGCATCGGTTGAATCCATTAAGCGTGGATCATCATTTGGAAACACGGGGATTTTACTAACGCGCGAACCTGCCGCCACAATAGCTTGATCAAAACTAATCGACTGCGTTCCTGATTCGGTTTCTACCGAGATTGCATTCGCTGAGGTAAATTTACCGTAACCTTGTACGACCGTCACTTTACGTTGCTTGGCTAATTTAGTTAATCCACCGGTTAAGCTATTAGTAATACTTTCTTTCCATTCTCTAATTTTATCTAAATCAAAATCTGGTTTACCAAAGCTAACACCATGGCTTTCAAAAGCATCGGCTTCATGCACAATTTGTGCAACATGTAATAAGGCTTTAGAAGGAATACAGCCAACATTTAAGCAAACACCGCCTAAAACAGAGTATTTTTCCACTAAAACAACTTTTTTACCTAAATCCGCCGCACGAAATGCAGCGGTATAACCACCTGGGCCACCACCTAAAACGAGAACTTCGGCGTGTAGTGCATCTGTCATATTTTTATCCTCGATTACAGTAATAAGCGGCGTATATCGCCAAGGTATTTAATGAGTGTTGCGGTAAAGCGAGCGCCTTCAGCACCATCAATCACGCGATGATCGTAGGTTAAATCTAAAGGCTGCATTAATTTAGGTTCAAATTCCGAACCATTCCAAACAGGCTGCATAGAAGCACGTGTTAGCCCTAAAATAGCGACTTCGGGTGCATTAACAATCGGTGTGAATGATTTACCACCAATCCCGCCTAAGCTAGAAATCGTCATACAGCCCCCGCTCATATCAGCAGGTAATAACTTGCCTGTGCGCGCCTTTTCACTTAATGCTGATAGGTCTCGCGTTAATTCAGCAATGCCTTTTTTATCAACATCTTTTAATACCGGAACCACTAAGCCATTTGGTGTATCAACGGCAATACCAATATTAAAATATTTTTTCAGGATTAAGCTTTCACCATCGGCGGATAAAGAGCTATTAAAATTAGGAAATTCTTTCATAGCAGCCACTAAGGCTTTCACAATAAAAATCAAACCCGTTACTTTGATATCAGCTTTTTTATCTGCATTTAAAGCCTTACGGAATGCTTCTAATTCTGTGATATCTGCTTCATCATGATAAGTCACTAAGGGTAGATTTAACCAAACGCGCGTTAAATGCTCCCCCGTTAAGCGTTTAATTTTACTTAGTTTTTGCTCTTCAATTTCACCAAACTTGGTGAAATCAACCGCTGGAATCGATGGGATTCCAGCGCCACTTTGTTGAGTGCTACCTGATGCTAGCGCTTGCTTAACAAAGTTTTTAATATCATCTTTTAAAATACGCCCTTTACGCCCGCTTGCCTGGGTAATTAAGCTAATATCAACACCCAATTCACGTGCAAACAAGCGAACACTTGGCGTTGCATGCGCTGCAATACCCGACTTCGCTATTACGGCAGTAGAAGTACTCTTCACAACCTCTGCTTTTGCAGCGGTTTTAGTAGGTGCAGCCGTTTTTTCTACTACTATTTCAGCAACTGGAGCTGAAGTAGCAACAACAGTTTGAGCATCTAAGCGAATGATTAAATCGCCTTCTGATACCTTGCTACCCACGCTAATTGCCACTTCAGTAACAATACCTGCATGCGTTGAAGGTAAGTCCATGCTGGCTTTATCTGTTTCTAATACCGCCAGTGTTTGCTCTTTACTGACCGTATCGCCCACCTTAACTTGCACTTCGATAACATCAATATCACTAACATCACCTACATCAGGCACATTAACCGCAATATTTTCACTGCCACCAACAATAACTTCAGTAACCGGCTCTGCTTTCACTTCCGCAACTGCTTTAGCAGGCTCAACAGCGACTTCAACTTCAGCCTCTACCGCTGAGCTGTCGCCTACCGCTTCTACGGTAATAATTAAGTCACCTTCTGAAATTTTATCACCAACGCTCAGGTGTACCGCCGTTACCTTACCTGCTGCATTAGCGGGTAAGTCCATGCTAGCCTTATCGGTTTCTAGTACGGCTAGTGTTTGCTCTAACTCAACAACATCACCAACTTGTACGGCCACTTCAATAACATCAACATCTGACACGTCACCCAGATCAGGTACTTTTATTTCTGTTAATACGCTCATAATTTCTATTTATTAAGTTAACCAAGGGGCAACAACATCGGTATCAATATTGTATTTTTCTATCGCATCATTAATTTTCTTTGCATCAAATTCGCCTTTATCAGCTAGCGCTTTTAATGCGGCAATAACAACATGGTAACGATCAACTTCAAAAAAGCTACGTAGATTTTCACGTGTATCCGAACGGCCAAAGCCATCAGTACCTAACACGGTGTAATCTGCTTTAACATAAGTAGTGATTTGCTCAGCATAAACACGCATATAGTCCGTTGCTGCAATCACTGGAATATCAGTTTTATTTAAGCATTTTGCTACATGAGACACTTGTGATTTTTCTGTTGGGTGTAGTCGATTCCAGCGTTCTACAGCTTGTCCGTTACGCGCTAATTCTGTGAAACTTGGACAACTCCATAAATCTGCCTCTACTCCCCAGTCATTACGTAATAATTTAGCGGCTTCAACCACTTCACAAAAGATAGTTCCTGAACCCAGCAAGTTTACTTTAGGTGTTTTTTTACGACTAATACCAGACTCAAACAAATACATTCCTTTTAGAATATCTTGCTCTGCTCCTTCTGCCATTGGTGGCTGGTCGTAATTTTCATTCATAACAGTGATGTAATAAAACACATCTTCCTGCTCAACATACATACGACGTAAACCATCATGCACAATAACAGCTAATTCATAGCCGTAAGTTGGATCATAAGAAACACAGTTCGGTACGGTTGCAGACATCAAATGACTATGGCCATCTTCATGCTGTAAGCCTTCGCCATTTAGTGTGGTACGTCCTGCTGTTCCACCTAATAAGAAACCACGCGTCCGTTGATCCGCTGCTGCCCAAATTAAATCACCCACACGTTGAAAACCAAACATGGAGTAATAAATAAAGAAAGGAATCATCGGCACATTGTAAGTAGAGTACGCTGTACCAGCGGCAATCCAATCACATAAGCCACCCGCCTCGTTAATCCCTTCTTGTAAAACTTGACCTGCTTTGTCTTCTTTGTAATACATTAATTGGTCTGCATCTTGCGGCGTATAAAGCTGCCCTTTTTGCGACCAAATACCTAATTGACGAAACATGCCTTCCATACCAAAGGTACGTGATTCATCTGGCACAATCGGTACGATACGCTCGCCAATTTTTTTATCTTTAACCAAAATATTTAAAATTCTCACGAATGCCATCGTAGTAGAAATACCACGACCTGCTTTTGTGCCATCTAAAATAGACTGGAATGCACTTAATTCTGGAATTTCTAAGACTTCAGATTTTTCACGGCGAACAGGAATATTACCGCCTAAATCAGCACGTCGCTGCTGCATATAGTTAAGCTCTTCTGAGCCTTCTGCAAACTTAATATAAGGAAGTTTTTCTATTTCTGCATCAGTTACAGGTAACTGCCAACGATCACGAATATCATTAATCGAATTCGCACTCATTTTCTTTTGTTGGTGACTAGTATTTTGCGCTTCGCCAGATTCCCCCATGCCATAACCTTTAATGGTTTTAGCAAGCACAACCGTTGGCTGACCGTTGGTTTCTACCGCGGTATTGTACGCTGCAAAAACTTTAATAGGATCATGTCCACCACGATTAAGGTCCCAAATATCTTTATCGGTATATTCTTGAACTAAGGCTTTTAATTCCGGTGTGTTAAAGAAGAATTCACGTACATACGCGCCATCTTTTGATTTAAACGTTTGGTAATCGCCATCCACACACTCCATCATGCGCTTCATGATGATGCCGTCT
>DAOUSK010000110.1 GCA_030627265.1 Methylococcaceae bacterium | reverse complement strand
GTATGAGTCTTTTATCTTTCAAAAAGTGGCTTTGCGCTACTCTTTACAGTTAGTACAGAAAAGTCATGAACATGGTATGGTCAGTGCTAAAGTATTACAGCTAATTACTAAGAAGCTAAGCCATTCATTAGAGCAACTTTCTTCATTTAAAATGTCACTGCCACTGGCGAAACGAGATGCGTGGATTAACCAAGTACCTTTATTTGCTAATTTACCCGCCAACTTTTTAAAACAAATGGCAAGTGAAGCGCGTTATGCTAATTTCTTACCAGGAGATACCCTCATTTACCAAGGCGATAGGGGGGACTCCTTGTATATTATTCTAAGTGGGCATGTCAAAGTATTGATCGCTAATCGAGAGGGTAAGAATGAACAAGTTGCAGAAAGAGGTGAGGGCGCATTGATTGGTATACGCGCCTTAAAAACTAATAGTAATAGATCGGCAACGGTCGTGGCAAAAACGTATGTCACCTGCTTACGCTTAACTGCTAATGATATATTGCGCTTTTCTACTGAAAATGAAGAATTAGCAGAACGTTTACAACAAACAGGGTTATTAAAAGTTAATGGATAGTCAAGATAAAGTACAAGCATTTTTTTCTGCTGAAGGTTCGCTAGCAAAAATAATTGATGGCTATTTACCTCGAGTAGCGCAAACAGAAATGGCTGCTGCTGTTGCTCAAAGTATTGATGACAACGAGCATTTAATTGTTGAGGCGGGAACAGGAACAGGAAAAACTTTTGCCTACTTAGTCCCAGCCATTTTATCAGGCAAAAAAGTCATTGTTTCGACAGGCACAAAAAATTTACAAGATCAGCTCTTTAATAAAGATGTGCCCTTATTAAGGAAAGCTATAGGCAAGCCTTTTGCAGCGGCTTTATTAAAAGGAAGAGCGAACTATTTATGTACCTATCGCTTAGAGCTTGCTATACACTCTAATTTAGGCTTTAGCCGTGTCGATGCCTCTGATTTAGCCAAAATAAAAAAATGGTCCAAAAGCACGCGTACAGGTGATGTTGCTGATATGCACGAAGTCATGGAGTCCAATCCTATTTGGGCGCAAGCCACATCGACGCGTGAAAATTGTTTAGGGCAAGAATGCCCTGAATACGACAAATGTTTTTTAATGAAAGCACGCAAAAAAGCGCAAGAAGCTAATTTGATTGTTGTTAATCATCATTTACTTTGCGCCGATTGGTCAATACGGGAAACAGGCTTTGGTGAATTACTACCGAATGCGGAAGTGGTGATTATTGATGAAGCCCACCAACTTGCCGATGTTGCCTCTAATTTCTTAGGCATTTCACTGGGTAGCAAACAATTATCTGACTTATCCAAAGACAGCTTACAAGAATTTTTTAAAGATGCCGCCGATATGCCTGATTTACGCGCAGCCAGTGAAAATTTGGAGCATGAAATCAAAGATATGCGTCTTGCCTTTGGCTTGGATATGACGCGTGGTGATTGGAAAGATATCGAAAATAATCCAAAACTAATGGATGGCTTGGCGCGCTTACAAGAACATTTAGATGACTTAGCCGACCAATTAGAAATCGCATCGGTACGCAGTAAAGGTTTGGAAAGTTGCTTTAAACGGGCGGAAGCGTTAGAAGAGCAATTTAAGCTGATTATGCAAGATAAAAGTGGTAAATGGGTGCGCTGGTATGAAACACACCGCAAATCATTTACTTTTAGTTTAACGCCCTTAGATATTGCCTCTGAATTTCGATCCTTTATGACGCAACACAGTGCCTCATGGGTGTTTACTTCTGCCACATTAAGTGTTGATCATAAGTTCGATCATTTTTCGCGTAATTTAGGCATTAGCAAGGCAAAAAGCTATCGCTGGGATAGTCCCTTTGATTTTCCTAAGCAATCCTTATTTTATCATCCTAAAGGCCTGCCACAGCCAAACTCACCTGATTTTGTCGCAGAAATAGTTAAAGTTGCTATTCCTGTGATTAATGCGAGTAAAGGGCGTACGTTTTTCTTATTTACCAGCCACCGTGCCTTGCAAGCCGCAGCTAAAATTTTAGATAAACAAATTAAATACCCCTTATTAGTGCAAGGCGATAAGCCAAAAGCGATCTTATTAGATGACTTCAAGCAAAAAGGTAACGCTGTTTTATTAGGCACATCCAGTTTTTGGGAAGGGATTGATGTGCGTGGTGATGCTCTATCAACCGTCATTATCGATAAACTGCCGTTTTCATCACCGGGCGACCCTGTTTTGAAAGCACGTTTAGATGCAATGGAAAAACAAGGTAGAAAACCTTTTATGGAATACCAATTACCCACCGCAGTGATTGCTTTACGCCAAGGTATAGGGCGTTTAATTCGTGATGTTAATGATCGCGGCGTGCTTTTATTGTGTGATCCTCGCCTACTAAAAAAATCCTATGGACATATGTTTCTCAATAGCGTGCCCGCTATGCGTAGAACAAGAGATATTGCGGATGTAGAAGCTTTTTTTACTGAAGAAGAAAAATAACATAAGGTGCAAAATGATTATTTTATGGACAGATGGATTGATTTTTACCTTAATAATCGTTGCTACACTGTTATTAATTAAGTTACGCAAACAAAAGCACTTTACGCGTCCGTGGAATAAAGTAACGCATAGCAGAACAGGGATGGCTTCTTTTGTGTTTCTTTTATTTTTTCTGATTATTGGCTTATTAGATTCAATGCATTTTCAGCCGCAACAAAGCAAAAATAATGAAATTATTAGTGTTCTGGATTACTGGGCAACGCCATTAAGAGAGCATCAAGAAAAAAGCTATTCCGCCCCTTTTTCGGCACATTTGTTTAGTAAAGAGATATTGAGTTTGCCGGGACAGACGCAAACATGGGGCTATCGTCGATTAAAATATGCAGCGAGTCATTTAAAATCAGTCGAAGATGATAAAACTATTGATATTATTGAAAAAGCGGCATTAGGGCTATTAAAAGGCATCGGCGTTATTGTTATTTTATTCTATAGTTACCACCGAATTACCCGAATTAAATACCTTAGTCGAAAACCCGTTAATACCGTTTTTGCTACTTTATTGGTTTTAATTCCTATTACCTACATGCTGCTAGAACTTTCTTCGTACTATCATGTATTAGGGACGGATAAGGTCGGGGAAGACGTTTTTTATCAAGCCATAAAAAGTATCCGCACGGGCTTAGTGATTGGTTCTTTAACAACGCTGATTATGTTGCCCTTAGCCTTAATTTTCGGAATTTTAGCGGGATTTTTTAGGGGTTGGGTGGATGATGTTATCCAGTATATTTACACCACGCTAAACTCTATCCCTGGCGTATTACTTATTGCTGCTTCCATTTTGATGGTGCAAGTTTACATGGCAAACCATCAAGCAGAATTTACCAGTCTTGTGGTACGGGCAGATATGCGTTTATTGTTTTTATGTTTGATCTTAGGTGTCACTAGCTGGACAGGACTTTGCCGCTTATTGCGTGCAGAAACCTTAAAAATTAGAGAAATGGAATATGTACAAGCCGCGCAAGCATTAGGCGTACCGCGTTATCGAATCTTATATCGGCATATATTACCCAATGTTATGCACATCGTATTGATTTCCGTCGTGCTCGATTTTAGTTCCTTAGTCTTAGCGGAAGCGGTGCTTTCTTATGTCAATATTGGTGTTGACCCAACTACCTATAGTTGGGGAAATATGATTAACGGTGCAAGACTAGAAATGGCAAGAGAACCAATCGTCTGGTGGTCTTTAAGTGCCTCTTTTGTGTTTATGTTTAGCTTGGTTTTAGCTGCTAATTTATTTGCCGATAGCGTACGCGATGCTTTTGATCCTAGACGAGTGGCGAACTAATGCAGCCTTTATTACAAGTCAAAAATTTACAGCTTAGTTTTGCTAAACAACGTGTTATTAGAGGCATTAGTTTTACCATTAAACCCGGTGAGACTTTTGCTTTAGTGGGTGAGTCGGGTTCGGGAAAATCCTTAGCGGCCTTATCCGTTTTGCGCTTACACCCCTCGCAAGCCAGCTTACAAGCGGATACCATTCAACTGGGTTCCATCGATATTTTACGCACAGCAGAATCTGATTTATGCCAAGTACGCGGCAGGCGGATTGCAATGATTTTTCAAGATCCGATGAGTTCTTTAAATCCCGTTATGACGATTGCGGAGCAAATATCAGAAACGCTACAGATTCATTTTTCATTGGCTAAAAAACAGCGTAATCAAAGGGTGATTGAATTATTACAGCAAGTCGGCATACCTGACCCTCAGCAGCGCTTAAATGATTACCCGCATCAGTTATCAGGCGGACAAAGGCAGCGCGTGATGATTGCGATTGCTTTAGCAGGAGAGCCGGATTTATTGATTGCCGATGAGCCGACCACCGCTTTAGATGTGACCATTCAAGCGCAAATTTTAGCGCTACTCAAAAAAATTCAACAAGAAAATGGCATGGCACTTTGGCTGATAAGCCATGACCTTGCGCTAGTCTCAAATATGGCAGATCGCGTCGCGGTGATGCAGGCAGGGGAAATTGTAGAAATAGCGAATAATCAACAATTGTTTACTCAGCCGCAGCATGAATACACAAAAAAATTACTCGCCGCTTTACCTGATATTAATGCAAGGACAGAGCAAAAAACAACGGAAGCAACAGCGCTATTAAAAGTAAAGGCATTCAAAGTACATTACCCCATAAAAAAAGGTTTATTTAAACGCACAGTCGGGTATGTTAAAGCTGTTGATGGAGTTGATTTTACTTTAGTTAAAGGTAAAACTTTAGCGCTTGTTGGTGAATCAGGCTGTGGTAAAACCACCTTAGGGAAAGCCTTATTAAACCTCATTCCTAAAACAGCAGGGATGGTTATTTTTGATGGACTCGATTTAGCATCATTATCTAATAAGCAAATACGCCAACAACGTGCCGCCATGCAAATCATCTTTCAAGACCCGATTGCTGCCATGAATCCACGCATGTTAATTATTGATATTGTGAGCGAGGGCGTTCATGCGCTTAATAACGCAATCAAAGAGCAAGAAAAAATAGCCTTAGTGACCGAGTTATTAGAACAAGTCGGCTTAGATGACAGTGCCTTATACCGCTATCCACATGAATTCTCAGGCGGGCAACGCCAGCGTATTTGTATTGCACGTGCTTTAGCAGTTAAACCTAAATTAATTATTTGTGATGAACCAACTTCAGCGCTCGATGTCTCGGTACAAAAAACCATTATCGAATTGTTAAAACAGCTGCAAAAAACCCAAGGCATTAGCTACTTATTTATTACTCATGACCTAGCCGTTGTCGCAGAAATAGCCGATGAAGTGGCGGTGATGTATGCAGGAAAAATAATAGAACACGGGACTACCGAGCAAATATTACAACACCCCCAGCAGGCGTATACCCAGAAATTATTAAGTGCCGTGCCTGTGTTGCTAGTGAAGTAAAAACTGTTCGCTGCTTGGTTGTTTTGCTGGATGTTTTAGGCTGAATAGAGAAAATCAATATACATTGTTGTGATCTCCAACATTAATTAGAATGATTTTATTATCCTTAATTAGCAGCTCTAATGTAATGCGGTAAGAGAGGTTAATTGAAATAGATTGTAACGGCTGTAATTTTCCGTGTAGAGGATGTAGGCGTAGAGAAGGGTGGTTAGGATTAAGCTCTAATAACGTTAGTGTCTTTAAATATTGTTTTTTAAGCTCGGGGTGTTTTCTAATAAAACGGAGAGCACGGCGGGTATATTGCTCGGTAAAAACTAAGCGATAACTCATTCCATACTTTCCAAGCGGGCTAAATGGTTTTCAGCAGATTCTTCAATAAATTTTCCCTGAATTAAGTTTTGTTCAGACTCAATAATAGCCGCACTTAATTCACATTCACGTAGATAATTGTAATGTGCAATATCAACGACAACAAATTGTTGTTTACCGCGAATAGAAATAACAGCTTCAGTTTGATTTTCTAAGGCAGCTTGAATCACAGAAACTCCCTTAGTTTTTAACTCATTAGCACTAATAATAGTCATATTTCAATCTCCTTTATAGTGTGATTAATCATACGCTAATATCCCATTTCTAGTTAAGTTTTGTTATCTACGCTTAATTCGTATCTCCCCCTAGCTATTTATTTCTTCTTATTCAGCTAGTGTTTTATCTAATTTTTATTCCTAAGCAGGCTAAAGACCTGCGCCCCTGTGAGTATTGATAATAAAGAAGCGTAATGTCAATGTTGAAAGCTATAATTCCCCGTTGCCTAAAATACGATGATAATTAGTTATATTTTCCCGTAAGGGAATATTTATGGTGTAATGGATTAAGGTATTGTATAAACTTCCCGAACGGGAATATTTAATAAGGGCGGCCTTTGAGAAATGAAAATATTACCAAACGGGAAAATAATAAATGCTGAATCACTAGGCGATGTCGTGCGACAACAACGAAAATCACAAGGAGCAACGCAAGTTGAATTTGCTGCATTATGCGGTGTTGGTGTGCGTTTTATTTCTGATTTGGAAAATGGAAAAGCAACCATTGAAGTGGGCAAAGTCTTACAGGTTCTTAATAGCTTAGGCTTAGAATTACATGTTCAGCAACGGGGTTGGATACACTCTTCCGCCGCCATTGATACATCAGACAGACCATCGTGAGCCAAGTGCTTGATGTGTATTTATCACAATGAAACATGTGGGGGAGCTACGCTTCCTGAATACAACGTATAGACTTTTAATCCATACGTTGAGATTCCATAGAAAAAATTAATTGGGACGTGGAGTAAATGAAATAATAAAAAATTTGACTTTGTTTTTTACTAGCGCCTAGAGCCCCCGGCTCTCTTTATGTCTTTTGAAATTGAGCGATGATGTTTTGTTTTATTTTAGTCGATGAATTTCGTGGGTTATATTTAATTTGAACGACTTTTTTCCCCTGTGCGTCAAAATATTTTTCCACATCATGATTATGAGGTTTTCTCCCCCAGTCTTCTCCAATCACAAAAATATCTGCTTTAACCTCCTCGCAAACAGTAAGGTAATCAAGCTCATGGT
>DAOUSK010000111.1 GCA_030627265.1 Methylococcaceae bacterium | reverse complement strand
GACACAGCAGTATAAACAAGACTGTCGGCAGAATTTGCCTTTTAAATAAACCTATTAAGCCAACTTAAAAATACTATTCTCGACACCAATTCAGTAAGCATTTTTCTCTATGCCCTTACTTTTACATGTCCAATTGATGGACTGGCATATTCAGCTTACTCATTTTCGCTATAAAGGCACACCAGCAGATCTCCTTCTATATCCACGCTAACATCGACAACTATAGGCTGACAGCACACCGAACAATCTTCAATATAGTTTTGTTCTGGCTCAGAATCATCAATCAAAAGATCAATGATTTCGCCACAATAGGGGCACTGCTGCTTTGTTTCGGTTAATTCGCGCATAAAAAACTCCTTAAATTGCTCACTCTATATTTATGGATGTATCAGACATTGCTGTATTGCCGTTGAAATATCGACCAAGTCCTGTCGGGCAATTATTTCAATTCGACTATTCATGGCAGGCTTACATAAGGTATAAGTCATATTCCCTGCTACGCCATTGATAATAAACCAACCTTGATTAGTCTGCACCAAGGCTTTAATTCTTTCAGTATTAAGTTCAGTCAATAACTTATTGAGTTGCGGATAATCAAAACAATTTTCCTTGGGGAAAATATAACCCACGCTTTGAAAATCACCCGCTTGATGCGTTAAGTCTTGATCAATGTTATTAAGCGACTTAATTTTAGTGATTTTATGCGCTTGTGGAAAAATGGCATGCCTTAAAGAACTACGCTGCATATCCAACCAAGCAACATCAAGCTGGCCTTGCGTGGTTTGTGCAATAAGCATTTTTTCAGGCTGAATTTTTTCTGCATATTGATAAAATAAGGTGCTTGCTTCCGCATCAGCCAGATCCATTTTATTAGCCACCAATACATCGGCCAATGCAATTTGATCAATAAAATTCTCGTTACTGGTATAACGATCATCTTTTAGTTTTTCTGGATCGACTAGACAAATACTGGCTCTAAGATCCAGTACTTGATTAAAGGCTGAACCACTTAACAGTTCCAATACTTTTTTAGGATGCCCTAAACCTGTTGGCTCAATCAATAAGCGATCTGGCTTGGTTTCTTTTAATAAGCGATTAATACCAATTTGAAAAGGTACGTTAACAGCACAGCATAAACAGCCACCCGCAATTTCTTTTACCGTAGCTCCAGCCTCGGCAAAAATAGCACCATCAATACCCACTTTACCAAATTCATTAACTAATACCGCCCAATTTTCATCAGCTGGCTTCTGTTGCAATAAGTTTAAAATAGCCGTGGTTTTACCCACACCTAAAAAGCCCATAATCAAATTAGTCGGGATATTGCTTAATTTACCGGTCATTTTCCCTTCCCTCTTTTTATTGCATTGCTTAGTTAATATACTCGCCTATTCCGAGCGGATAATTTTGCCATACTGCTGCAAGGAAAGCTGCGATTAAAGCAAGCCAGATAAAAATGATTAATCCTAATAGTACGCGGGCAACGATTGCATAGCCTAAATGATATCGAGCTAATGACTCTATAGAAAGAGTAGAACTTATCACCGCCATACTGGTAGCACAGGCTGTTGCTAACATTCCTGTCACTAATGAAGCACACCACGGGCAGCTATATTTAGCATGGGTTTGATGAAAGTTACAATGCCTATCCAAACCTAACCAAGTCCAGTCACATCCACATTGAAACAGATAACCACATAATGGGGTGATCGCTATTAAACTTATAATCAGTGTAATGATTCCCGAATAGTACCTTTCAGGCGTTGCAACTACCTGCTGAACATAGGATTTTAAGGTGGCTATGCTATGCTTTACCATTAATCTTTTGGTATCCCGTTAGCTAACACTATTCAGCCTATTGCAGCTTACAAACAAAACAGGCCTTTTCTAATGCCGAAAAAATTGGCGAAATCATTAGTTCGCGGCAAGGTGTCAGAGATGCAGTGGCTTTAATTGAAAAACAGAGTATTTGGATAAATCTGAAGTGTGTTTATTTCCGTAACGATCATGAACTTCCAGCACCTTAATAATATCTGGATGTACAGTAGCCGTGCCAATACTTTGTAAATTTCATATTCATTCCTTTGCTAGCTATTGTGTTGCTGCCTTAGTCTTTTATTGTCTCTATCGCTTGAAATAGTTCCAAAAGATCCAAATTTTTCGCTACTTCTTCAGCAGTGATTTTACCTTTATAAGTATTGATCGCTTTTCTTTTGTCTTTATCACCCATAAAACCACTTAGCCCGTTCTCAACCAAATCAACGACATATTTTAGAGTCACATCAGTGAGAGCTAAAGTTGAGGCTTTTGGATAAGCACCCGGCATATTAGTGACACAATAATGGATAACCCCATGTTTTATAAATACTGGGTTTGAGTGACTTGTCGGCTTTGATGTCTCAAAGCATCCCCCTTGGTCAATACTGACATCAACAATGACCGATCCTTCGGGCATGGTTTTTAACATGGCTTCCGATATTATTTTAGGCGCTTTAGCACCTCGGCTTAACACAGCACCAATCACAAGATCTGTATCAATAATGTGTTCAGAGATATTTTCTTTATTCAATTTAAAGAAATTTACAGTGGCTAGGCCGTCTTTTTTTAAAGATACCCATTTTTTTTCATGCCGTCCAGCAACAAAAACAGTAGCCCCCATCCCTGAAGCAACTTTTGCTGCATGCTGCCCGACAACGCCATCACCTAAAATCACAACTTTACCATAGGATTTATTAAGAATAGCCCCTAACTGCATACCGTTGCCCTGATTAAATTGTGCCAGATAATAAGCGCCCATTAACACAGACATATTTCCTGCAATCGCACTCATCGGTGCAAGAATAGGTAACTTCCCCTTTTCATCCTCTAAAGATTCATAAGCTAACGCAATGGTACCTTTTTTAATTAACTCCTCAGTCAATGTTTTATCAACGCCCGACAAATGAAAAAAGGTAAAGACTATTTGCGGGCCTAAATATTGGTATTCAGATTTTTGCGGTTCTTTTACCTTAACCACTAAATCGACACACCAAGCTTCAGGCGCTGAAACTAAAGAGGCACCTGCTTGCTGATATTGAGTGTCTCTAAAACCTGAAGCTAACCCTGCATCAGCCTGCACAAGCACAGAATGGCCTAGCGCTGTAAGTTGGGCAACTCCAGCTGGGATCATCGCCACGCGTGCTTCTTTATCTTTAATTTCTTTGGGTATTCCAATTTTCATTTGGTACTAGCTCCGAAATAATTGATTGTTATTAGATGAATATATTACTTCTGAATTTTAAAGCATAGGGTTTAATGATTTAAACTGTTTCAGACAACCATTACAAGCCTGGTATTTTATTGGTCCTTACCGTTACCACTAACTTACATGATGAGATATAACACTTCAAGGGAGTAGCCAACTTGATACCTTAAAAACATGTTCAACATTCATTAGGTAAACAATATAATAAAAAGCTAAATTTGACCTGCATGACATAAGCTTTAGGTGAAGCAGTCTGCTATTATCATTGTTTTTACAATGTGCTAACGAAAGACCTAATACCAGATATTGTACAACGCGATTATTGGTATTTATTAGGCTTTGTATCTCAGTCCAAGCAGCACGCTAAGTTACGAATGGAAAAATGGCCCCTTCCCCAACAAACCAAAACTAAGATAATATGAAAAAAATACTAACAATAACTCTCGTTGCACTTTCACTATGCGGGTATTTAATACCTTCACCAGCAGAGCAAGCACTTACTAGCGTATTTGAAAACCATAAAAGCAATGTCCAAGTTCGCGGTACTGGCATTGTAGTTCGTACCCTAAGGGATGACACAAGTGGTAGCAGACATCAAAAATTTATTCTAAAACTACCTTCTGGTCAAACCTTACTAATATCGCATAATATTGACCTTGCACCGCGCATAAGCTCATTACGCAAGGGTGACACTGTTAGTTTTTATGGTGAGTACGAGTGGAACACAAAAGGCGGCGTAGTACACTGGACACATAACGACCCTAGTGGGTATCATATTAATGGCTGGCTAAAACATAATGGTTCTACATACCAGTAGCCACCCCGAACAAAAAATAGGCTCAAAAAATACGCGAGAAATATCGCCCATTTATGCTCCACCGCTAAATGCGGCATTAACTTAAAGAATAAGTAATATGATAATAAATTTTGAAGATGTAGACATGGCATTTGATTTTGCGAGTGCCGGACAACCTTTAGAGAATCAAGTCTATTTAAATATACTCACCGGAGAAATCCATATTGATTCTGAGCTTTACGACAACGAAGAAGAGTTACCGAAAGATCTAGATGATGAAAAAAAATATATTCTCCTGCCTCATAAAAATGATTTAGACCTAGGAAAACCACTAGCAATTAATTTTTCTTACGAATTTCTACTCGATGACATAGAAGAGATTAAGTCTATTTTCCATACAAGACGTGCCTATTCAAAGTTCAAAGACTTTCTTGAAGAAAAAGAGCTTCTTGATAAGTGGTACGACTATGAATGTAAAGAAACAGAAAAAGCATTACGTGAATGGTGCGCAGAAAATGAAATTAAAATTAATGGCTAATAGTCGGTTGATTCGTATTCCAAGCAAGTAGCCCGTATGAAGCCTGCGTAATACGGGTATTTGTTGCACTATTTATCCCGTATTCCGTGCCTCCATACAGGCTACGGTATTCGTATTTTTGAATGAAATAATATACTTGCCTATTTGTATATCAAAATCAAGCTAGAGACTGGAATTCCAGCCTCTTAAGCACTTAACCTAGCGACGTCTAAAAATCTCAGGCTCTTGAGGTTTTGCTTTTTCTTGTAAACAATTATAAGCAGCCGCTTCAAATCTAATAGTTAACGATTGCGTATTCTTATCTTCTTCTAGAAATTTCTCAGCCTCAATTGCGGTTAAATCATCCAGCATTTCTTTAGCAATACATAAGCACGGCTTAGCAAAGCGCTTTCTATCATTTTCTTTATTGATAGAATTTCTTACTTCCCTTTCAACACATTGCTCTGCAAATTCATGTTCAAATTTATGTTTTTCTAAATTAGTTGCTTCATCATGATCATGGTCAAAATCATTGCCTGTGCTTATCACACTTTGGGGAATGATTTTCTCTGGCTCATCATCTCCGCATGCTGTTAATCCAAAAATAAGAAGACTACTAATCAAATAAGTTTTTAACGTTATTATTATTTTATTTTTCATGAGAGTATTTTAATTATTATTGTGCAAACATTAGGTTAAAAGTAACTGGGACCACCGTATTAATACTTTTTAAATGGGCTATTTCACGTAATGCATTAACGCCTTTAAGTAGTTTAAAGTTTTGTAAATCAACAATCAATGGCTTTACTGAATTGACTAAAAGCTTATTACTTTTTAAAAACACAACTTGTGCGCTGACAACAACTTCTTGTTTAACACCATGTATATTTAGCTCTGCATCCAACTCAATATTTTTAACATCGCCGACTTCCATTTTTTTAATTTTATTATTTGATAACTTAATCTTTACTGATGCTTGAGGGAAAAGCTTCGTTTCAAAAAATAAATCTTTTATCCGCTTATTTCGTATTTCAATTCCCGTCGCAACACTATTCAAATCAACCGTTAAAGTAGCAACATTGTTTTTTATTTGACCCTTTATTTCCTGAAAACTTTGTAACTCCGTTTTACTCACATTCTTGGTCGTAATAAAAGTTAAACTTGAATTTTGCTTATTTAATTTCCAGCTATTACTTTGCGAACTCCCTAAATCAAGTTGCGCGAAAACTGATGGGCTGATAAACAATAAGGCTAATAATATTTTTTTCATTTTTTTCTCTCTGTTATTTTTGTGCTGTAAAAATACCATATTCAACTAATTTTTTGTGAAATAAATGATGTTGCGCTAAACCAACTTTAAAATTAGCAGTTTGAGTGGCACTCCGAAGGCCTAAAAAACGGCTAATCTTCTGTACAGGCTCTAATCGTTTTGATACTTTAAACATATAGTCAGCAGATTGCATGGTTTGCTCTGTAATATCATGGTATTTGACATCAGAAAACTGATTTTCGTGCAATAAGCCTTCAAATTCACTACGTAAGCATAAATTTGGCACAGCCCAGCCATCTAAACAATCAACGACAGCTTGCCAATCTTCATCCGCAATATCCCGCTGGGTAATAAAGCCATCACAAACCACCAAGCGCCCGCCTTTTTTTAAAATACGAAAGGCTTCCCTAATAAAATCGCCTTTATTGAGTGCATGACAAATGCTTTCTAAGCCCCATACTACATCGAAAGTTTCATCCGCATAAGGTGTTTTACAAAAATCGGACACTTCAAAGTCAATTTTTTCTGCAACGCCATGACGCTTTGCATGGTTAGCCGCATAATAGGTTTGCTTGGCGCTAATAGTAATCGCTTTTAATTGATTGCCATGATTTTTAGCCATCCAGATGGAGCTACCTCCAATTCCACAGCCCGCATCAAGCACAAAATCATCTTCCTTAATGCCTGCAACTTCATATAATTTTCGGTTTTTATTGAGTAAGGAGTCGCTATGAGAGGTGGTATTTTCATCCCAATAGCCATAATGCAACGCTAAATCATTTCGACTGCTCCAGGCAAATAAATAATCCCAATAACAGGCATCATAATGCTTAACAGCCGCTTCCTGCAAAGCTTCAGTACTGGTATTTTCATCGCTCATTGTTCGGTAATCTTTATTCGCTTCTATTCTATGCATAATATTTTTAATTAATACTCTGTTCTATGCGCCAAACGCGTTTTTTAATTCTTTCAAATAAATTCAATGCTGGCTGGGCTCCCGCCATTGCGACAGCATCAACCAAACAGTACCAAGCAGCAACACCACTAGGCGGATTTCCTTGAGTTAAGCCTGATGCAGGGTCAACAACTGCCCAAGCCCATGTTCCTGCACTGGTTCCTACCAGTTCTAACCATGTGGTAATAAAAAAAGCACCT
>DAOUSK010000012.1 GCA_030627265.1 Methylococcaceae bacterium | reverse complement strand
TTGGCCTTAGAGGCTGCACATCAGACCCTACTCGAGGATAAATAAATCGTGGATATTAGAAAAATAAAAAAACTGATCGAACTTATTGAAGAATCTGACATTGCTGAAATTGAAATTACCGAAGGTGAAGAATCGGTACGCATCAATCGCTATTCAAGTGCCGTTGCACCCGTTGCAATGGCCGCGCCTGCCCCTGTTGCAATAAGCGCAGCAGTTGCTGCACCGGCAGCCGTTGCTGAAATCCCTGAGCCTGCTGGTCACGCTCTTAAATCACCAATGGTGGGTACTTTTTACCGTTCAGCATCACCTGGATCTGCTCCTTTCATCGAAGTAGGCGCAACAGTTAAAGAAGGCGATACGCTTTGTATTATTGAAGCAATGAAAATCCTTAACCAAATCGAAGCCGATAAAAGTGGTATCGTTAAACAAATTCTAATAGAAAATGCGCAGCCGGTTGAATACGATCAAGCACTTTTCATCATAGAATAACCTACGAGGCAATAAGCAATGTTTGATAAAATTCTTATCGCAAATCGCGGGGAAATAGCCCTGCGTATTTTGCGTGCCTGTCGTGAGCTGGGCATAAAAACAGTCGCTGTTTACTCTAGTGCAGACCGTGATTTAAAACACGTACGTTTAGCTGATGAAGCTATTTGTATTGGCCCTGCCGCATCAGCTGACAGCTACCTGAATATTCCAGCACTCATTAGTGCTGCCGAAGTGACTGACGCTGAAGCCATTCACCCTGGTTACGGTTTTTTAGCCGAAAGCGCTGAATTTTCTGAAAAAGTAAAACAAAGTGGTTTCACTTTTATTGGCCCTGAAGCGGATACTATTCGTAAAATGGGCGACAAAATTGAAGCAAAAAAAGCGATGGTTGCCTCTGGTATTCCTTGTGTTCCTGGCAACGGTGAACCACTAGGGACTGACAATGAAACCAACCTCAAAATGGCTAAAGAGATAGGTTACCCTATCATCATTAAAGCCGCTGGCGGTGGTGGTGGTCGTGGTATGCGTACCGTGCATACAGAAGGCGCGCTAATTGGCGCCATTGCCTTAACTAAATCTGAAGCGGGTTCTTTTTTTGGTAACGATACGGTTTACATGGAGAAGTTCTTAGAAGATCCTCGCCATATTGAAATCCAAATCTTATCAGATTCACATGGCAATGCAGTTCACTTAGGTGAACGTGACTGCTCTATGCAACGCCGCCATCAAAAAGTGGTTGAAGAAGCACCTGCTCCAGGCATTACCGAAGAACAACGTAAATTTATTGGTGAACGCTGCGCGCAAGCCTGTGTTGATATCGGCTATTTAGGCGCCGGAACTTTTGAATTTTTATATGAAAGAGGTGAGTTTTTCTTTATTGAAATGAATACCCGCATTCAAGTAGAGCACCCTGTGACAGAAATGGTAACAGGTATTGATCTTGTAAAAGAACAATTACGCATTGCTGCTGGGGAGCCTCTATCCTTCACGCAAGACGATATCGTTTTACGTGGACATGCAATTGAGTGTCGCTTAAATGCAGAAGATTCGGTTACTTTTATGCCTTGCCCAGGTACGATCGACTTATTTCATATGCCGGGCGGGCCAGGCGTTCGCTGTGAAACACATATTTATAATGGCTACACAGTTCCGCCTTATTATGACTCAATGATTGGTAAGCTCATTTGTCATGGTGAAGATAGAACCAGTGCCATTGCACGCATGAAAACAGCACTGAATGAAATGGTAATTGATGGCATTAAAACCAACATTCAATTACAAAAAGATATTATGGCTGATAATGCGTTTGCAGTTGGCGGACAAAACATTCATTATTTAGAAAAGAAACTAGGCATTAATTAATTTTCTCACAAATTAATACCTTTATTCGGGTGGGTCTTTATTCAAGGCTCACCCTTTTTTAGCCCCCCCTTTTATGTATCCCTCCTATTATGGCTTGGCATCAAATATCTGTTGTTAGTGACGAAGCCCTTGCTTCTGAGCTTTCTGATTTCTTTAGCAATTTAGGTGCCGTGTCTGTCACTTATATGAGTGCAGCATCAAAACCTGTTTATGAACCTAATATTGGTGAAACACGTATTTGGGAGCAGACAAAAACAATTGCTTTGTTTGAGCTAGATGCATCACCTGAATTAATCCAAAGTTTATTCACACAGCAATTCTCTGAAGCAACAACCCACGATTGGCATGCCGAGGTTTTAGCTGACCAAACATGGGAACGCGCATGGATGGAACATTACAAGCCTATGAAATTTGGTCAACGTCTATGGGTTTACCCATCAGGTCAAGAGCAAGAAGAGGCTGATACTGTTAGCTTAATATTAGACCCAGGTCTTGCCTTTGGCACAGGCACACACCCTACTACTGCCTTATGCTTAGAATGGCTTGCTAATAATGATGTAACAGGAAAAACAGTGATCGATTTTGGCTGTGGTTCTGGGATTTTAGCGGTTGCTGCTGTTTTATTGGGTGCTAAAGAAGCTTATGCTGTGGATATTGACCCTCAAGCCTTAACGGCTACCATCGACAATGCACAAAAAAATAAAGTTGAATCTAAAATTAAAACTTTCTTAGCCGAAGACTTTAAACCTTTTGCCGCAGACCTTGTTTTAGCCAATATTTTAGCCAAACCACTGATGGAGCTTTCTGATAGCATTACTGCCTTAGTTAAATCAGAAGGACAATTAGTGTTATCAGGCATTTTAAAAGAACAAGCCGTCCAGGTTTCAGGATTTTACGAAAAGTCATTTTCTCTACAAACGCCTACCATTCAAGAAGATTGGTGCCGTTTAAATGGCGTTAAAAAATAATCAAATGTTAGAGGAAGAAGACAACTCTATCGAACATGATATCGCAGCTCAAACTTTTGCTTGGCAAAAACCACTCCCCAAGCCATCCTCAAAATACCGTTGGGGCAGCGTATTAGGTATCATTTTATTAATTGCCCAAGTTAATTACTTTTTAGCTTATTTTCTGGCTCAAAATCCACAGATTCGCCCTTATTTAATCAGCGCCAGTCAATTATTTAAACAAACACTTCCCGTTTATCAAAATATCTCAGACTTTACTATTATTGGCAGCGACTTATCTCCTACCAAAAACAAACAATACCGTGTAAAAATCAGCTTTATTAATCATGCTGATTTTGCTCAACACCCACCTCGCTTATTACTAACACTGAGAAATATACAAGGAGGAATTTTAACCCAACGCCTATTCTCAAGTGAATCATACCAAGACTCTACCTCCCCTAATTCACTGATCGCTCCTAATGAATTATTTACCATCGATATTCCTATTAGCGTACCCAAACACCAAATTAGTGGCTATAGCATAGAGCTACAATAATACCTAACCCCTTCTTTCCCTTTCAAATACCAATAAATTTATGGCTCATCCAGAACTCATCCTAAAAAAAAATGAAGATAAACGCTTACGCCAAGGGCACCTTTGGGTATTTAGCAATGAAGTTGATACAGCGCGCACTCCATTAACACAATTCACAGCAGGCGACTTAGTCCAAGTTCTTGCTAGCAATGGCCAAGTAATGGGCGCTGCTTACATCAACCCTAATACTTTAATTTGCGCACGCTTACTTTCTAGAAAAGCAAGTGCAAAATTGGGCTATAAATTATTTACCTCACGAATTTCTAAGGCATTGGCCTTACGTGAACGCTTCTATGACAAACCTTTTTACCGTTTAGTTTTTGGTGAAGGCGATGGCTTATCTGGCTTAGTGATTGATCGTTTTGGTGATGTTTTATCGGTACAAATTACTACTGCTGGAATAGAACGTCAAAAAGAATCGCTGGTTGAAGTATTAGTGGAACTTTTACAGCCTAAAGCGATTTTACTTAAAAATGATAACCCACAACGTGAACTAGAAGGGCTACCAACTGAATCAGAAGTTATTTACGGCGAATTGCCTGAAGAAATTATTATCGAAGAAAATAACACGCAATTTAAAGTCGATGTTCTAAATGGTCAAAAAACAGGCTGGTTTTATGACCACCGCAGTAGCCGTGCAGAACTGGCTAAAATAGTAAAAAACAGAACCGTTTTAGATTTATTTTCTTACACGGGTGCATGGGGGGTTCCTGCCGCTTGCAATGGCGCTGAGCACGTCACTTGTGTTGATGCTTCAGCCAGCGCAGTTGCACTAGGTACTGAAAATGCACAACTGAACAATGTTAGTGACAAAATGGATTTTGTTAAGAGTGATGTATTTGAATTTCTAAAACAAGCGCGCTTAGACAAAAAACGTTTTGATATTATTATTTTAGATCCACCTGCTCTCGTTAAACGTAAAAAAGACTTTAAAGCAGGTTCTGAAGCTTATCGCCGTTTAAATCATCTCGCTTTACAAGTCTTAGCAAAAGATGGCATTTTAGTTTCTGCCTCTTGTTCTTATCATTTAAGCCGTGCCAATTTACATTATATTTTACGCACCTCTGCCCGCCATATAGATAGACACTTAACTATCGTTGCCTCTGGCGGCCAAGCAATGGACCACCCTATTCACCCTTCTATTCCTGAAACTGAATATTTAAAAACCTTTGTTTGTGCGGTAACAGAAAGCCTGTAATTTATCGCGTCCTCATGTGACCACTAAAGAAATTTTGAAAGCCCCGCCAAGCCGTTAAGAGCTAGCGGGGCTAACTGAGCTAAATTCCGACAGGCAATGACGCGGAAAACCCCAATTACCACTACCTTTAATTAAACTATGTTATATAACCTATAATCCTTCATTATATCCCTTGTTTTTTTATCCTTTTATCTCCCTACAAACAAAAATATTAGCACAATCAATAAGATATAAGTTGGCACGGTTATCGCTTAACTATAAATATTAGCTGTATTTATTTTAGGAAAAAAAGAATGAGCCAACAAACGACAGTACAACAAGGATCTAATATTTCAAATGGCGCTTTATTAGTCGGTGCTGGGTTAGCTGTTGCTTCTTTTATTGTCTTACCCGCTGTTGCAGCTCGCCTCGGCGTTGGCTCTAGCTTAACAGGCGCTATGCGTATCGTATTAATGAAAGCCTCTACGCGTATTTGCAATAATACCCAAGATAATAACTTACAATCCTTAAAAGACGATTGTTCAAAAGATGCTGAGTGCCAGTTGCAAGAATCGGCTCACTAACATAGTAGTTCCCTCCTTTTTACAGCAAAAAAAATGCCTTACTTTAATTACTCTAGTATAATTAAATAACTTCTTATTAATTGCATAAGAACCGCTTATTAAATTCTTATACACTCCTTCACCATAACCACGAATGAACCAAGCTATGGCAGACGAAAAAAAACCGTGTGATTTATGTGGCCTTCCTGTTGAGGTTACTGGTTTCACCTTATTAACTAAAGAAGGTGGAAAAACATTTTGCTGCGAAGGCTGCCAGGGCATTTTTCAAATGCTAAATGAAGACAGCTTACTTCCCGAAGAAGAAACAAACGCCAAATAATTTAATCCTTACTTTTGGGTAGTCATCATGTCTCAGCAACAGAGTAAACAAGCTAAAAAAATTGTGCATACTATTAGTCAGCACGAAATCCCTTCTACATTACTTAAAGGCGCTGTTATGTCAGCAGGCGCACAATCTGGAAAAACACTTATGAGCAAACTTACAAAGCACCCTCTTTTAATTTTAGGCATTGGTATCGCTGCAGGTTATTACGCACATAAATACAGAAAAGAAATTATCTCTTCTGTTAACTCTGCTGGCGAAAAAAGCAAAGACTTCGTACTGCAACAAAAAGAAAACATTGAAGATATGGTTGCAGAAACAAAAGAAAGCGATTAACTAGCAATACAAATTAAGAACAGAGAGAATTGCCGCCAATAACAATTCTCTTTCTCTCTTACTCTGGACAGAATAGGCTACCCTACTTACATGTCGATACAACAAGAAATCATATTACGCTACAATTCTGATGGCCATGTAAGGCTTCAAATCCCCAAGTGCCTTTGCCATGAGGAAGCAGCTAGCTTCCTTAATGACACAATTATGCAAATTAATGGTGTCTACCGGGTTAATTTATTCAGAAATAAACAAAAATTATCGATTCGCTTTATCGCTGAAACTCTCGAACTCAATGATTTAATCCAGCAACTTTTTAGTATCGTTAGTAGCGCAGAAGAAAAAGGCTTACTAAAAGAAAAAACTGAACTAGGTAAAACGACCACGCTTATCAAAGATAAGCTTTCCAGCTGGAAAGGCACGCGTTGGGCGCAAGAAAAATATACTGAAACCAAGGAAACAGCACAAGCTGTTAGCATACTTGCTAAGTTTGGTTTAAAAAAAAAGGATATCTTAGATAATCCCGACAAGTACCTAATTACTTTTTTCAATGATATTTTATTGCTCTTTTTAATCAAAACTCATTGGAAATTAATCACCAAAAAATGGTTATTAGCCCCCCTTAAATATCGTTACAATTGGTTAGCTACCTTCTACCTTATGTATTTATTTATTCGTGCTAAAACAGCAAAAAACAAATAGAGATACGCATGACGAGCTCTGAGTTCCAAGCTAAAAACTTCACGCTTTATCATCAGATAAAAAACCGCATTCGGATTTGCGTTCCGATTCTAAAAAAAGACCCTGAACGGACTTATATTTTTGAGATTATTTTAAAAAAACGTCCTGAAATAAAATCTATGAAATCAGTCCCTGAAATTGGTTCAGTGACGATTTATTTTGACCAAGAAAAATTACCCACTGAGAACCTGCTCACCTTATTAGATATGGTGCTAGGTAATATTGGAAAAAAGAAAATCAGCTTGCCTAAAAGCGATATGGCTTATGATGCCGACAGCCCTTTACAAGACATCAGCCTTGCCATTGAAGGTATGAGCTGTGCGTCTTGCGCTTTATTATTAGAAATGTCATTAAAACGCGACCCTCGCGTTAAAACTGCATCAGTTAATTTCGCCTCAGCAATCGCAACAGTTGAGGGTCATCTCTCACGTAGTGATACTGCAGACATCATCAAAAAAGTGGGCTATCAAGCCAACTTAATGGATACATTAACACAACGACAGGAGCTCATTGCAAAGGAGCACTTGCGCCTGGCCAGCGCTAAAAAAAGATTTATTTGGGCTAGCCTTCTCAGTGTACCCGTTGTCGCGGTAGGCATGGCAATGCCTGCTGGACGCTTTTACCACTGGTTTCAATTCGCACTGACAACACCGGTTGTTTTTGCTGCCGGTGGAACTTTCTTTAGAAAAGCCTGGCGATTAGCCAAAATGGGCAACGCTAATATGGATAGTTTAATTGCTATCGGTGTCGGCTCTGCTTATGGCTATAGCCTACCCGCTTTAATCCGTGGCCGTGGTCATCTTTATTTTGAAGCCGCCGCGAGCATTATCTCTTTTGTTCTTCTTGGCCGTTATATGGAAGAGAGCGCTAAAGGTAAAGCGGGCGAAGCTATTCGTAAACTAGTGGATCTTCAACCTCAAACAGCCACTTTATTAAAAGATGGCCGTGAATTCAGCATCGCAATTGATGATATTGAATTAGATGATATTCTGCTGATTCGCCCTGGTGAAAAGATCCCAACCGATGGCGTTGTTATCTCTGGAATTTCTACGGTTGATGAATCCATGGTCACAGGTGAAAGCTTACCTGCTGTCAAAGAGCTAGACCACTCTGTGATTGGCGGCTGTGTTAATGGCACCGGCGTTTTAACCATAAAAGCAACTGCTATTGGCATGGATACCGTGCTTGCTAGTATTATTAGCATGGTTGACCATGCGCAAGCCACTAAACTCCCTGTACAAAAATTGGTCGATAAAATTTCTGCCGTTTTTGTCCCTAGTGTTATGGGAATTTCAGCACTGACTTTAGTTTCGTGGACACTGGCTGGCGCACCGTTTAGCTTTGCGTTTAGCAGTGCCGTGACTGTTTTATTAATCGCCTGCCCTTGTGCTTTAGGCTTAGCTACTCCAACTGCCATCATGGTGGGTACAGGACAATCAGCCAAACGTGGTGTGTATATTCGTAATGGCGAAAGCTTAGAAACAGCAACCCACTTAACCGCTATTATTTTTGATAAAACAGGCACTATTACTGAGGGAAAACCTCAAGTTACCGACTTTATCAACGTTAGTCCGCATAGCGATGAAATACTACTGACTCATATTGCTTCCGCTGAAAACAACTCGGAACATTTTTTAGCACAAGCGATTGTCAACTATGCAAACACCGAATATGAATTTGATTTAAAAGGCGTTAAAAACTTCCAAGCGACAGCTGGCAGAGGACTAGAAGCAAAAGTAGGCCATTATGAAGTTCTTATTGGCAATCAAGCTTGGCTAGAAGAGCAATCTATTGATATCTCTGAACTGCAACCTCATGTTCATACCTTAGGTTTATCAGGGAAAACCCCTGTTTTTGCTGCTTTTAACGGTAAAGCCACCGCTTTATTTGGCATCGCAGACCAACCTCGCGAATCAGCTAAACAAGCCATTACCGACTTGCATAAACTTAATATAGAAACCTTAATGGTAACAGGCGATACCATTGAAACAGCACAACATATTGCCGGCCTAGTCGGCATTAAAAAAATCATTGCTCATGCAACCCCTGAGCAAAAACTACAAGAAATACATCGCATTCAAAAAGCAGGCGGTGCTGTTGGTATGATTGGTGATGGCATTAATGATGCACCCGCCCTTGCTGCCGCAAATGTCGGCTTTGCAATTGGTCACGGCACGGATATTGCCATTGAATCAGCTGATTTAACCTTAGTGAACGGTGATATTTCAAAAGTTGCAGAAACAATTGAACTCAGCACCTTTACCATGAAAATCATCAAACAGAATCTTTTCTGGGCTTTTGGCTACAATACCATTGCTATCCCTATTGCTGCAGTAGGCAGACTTAACCCAATGATTGCCTCAGCAGCAATGGCATTAAGTTCCGTCTCAGTAATTGTCAACTCTTTACGTATTAACGGAAAATAATGTGACTGAATTTTTAGCTAACCTAGACTATACAGTCTACGCACTGGCCTTTATGACTGGCTTTTTAGGCAGTGGGCATTGTGCCGGTATGTGCGGTGCGCTTGTTGCGGGGTTTTTTATGAAAACCGAAAAAAAGAGCGCCTGGCCTTATCTAAGTTATCACGCAGCGCGTATTACCATGTACACCATCGTCGGTGTCACCGCTGCATTGATGGGCGCTGCATTAATTTCAACCGGCTTAATAGGAAGGATTCAAGGCTTCTTGCAAGTCGGTATTGGCTTTTTTGTTATTGTTCTAGCCATGGGAATTGTGGGGATTTCTCCTTGGCAATTTTCAATGAAATTTATGCCGACAAAAATTCTTAACCGAATTTTTATGGCCGCAGCAAAACGAGGCTCTGTATTAGGCGCAAGCATGGGTGGTATGCTTAATGGTTTAATGCCCTGCCCGCTTACTTTCGCCATGGCAGTTAATGCAACCTCTGCACCTTCACCTGCCGAAGGCGGCTTGATGATGTTAGCGCTAGGCCTTGGCACATTACCTACCATGCTCGTGGTTACTTTTGCTTTTGGTAAGCTTGGCACAAGAGCTCGCGGCTTAATGCTAAAAGGTGCCGCCATTATTATGATGCTTATGGGCTCACTCACCATGTATAACGGTGTCCGATTTTTAGCCTCTGATAGCGGCTTTAAGGAAATGATGCATGATATGCAAAATATGGACATGATGAGCATGGATCATTTTGGGCATGATATGTAAAAGAGCTCATCACACGGCATTTCATTCCAACCCCAATATATACTTACTGTTGGTAGAACGTAGCACCGGTTTTTTAGCTACGTAATGAAACCCATCAGCTCTACGTAAAAATGATGGGGTTCGCAAAGAGACGCTCTGCCCATCCTTCGGGAAACAAAACAATCACGTGATGGGATTTAAGCGCTCTGAATTCGTAAGCTGCGATTGCTTACTCTCCACTCCAGAACGCGAGAAACGCTAACTAAGCCTATTCCACTAACTCAAATTCACCGGGTTTCCACTGATTATCAAACCACGCATCGAGCGGCCCATATAAGCGCAATAAAACAAACCATCCCTTTCCGGGAACCGTTTCTATCCAATTACCTTCCTTGCCCTTAGGTGGTTTCAGTCCAAAATAAAGATCAACAGAACCATCAGCATTTTCAACAAGCCCTCCTTTTTTGTTATTTTTACTTGGAAATCTCTGACTCGTTTGTAACTGAGAGCGCGTTTGTGGATCATAAACAACAATAGACCAAAAATCCTTGGCAGGTACATTAGCAGGAATATTCAGCTTGTAGTTTTTGTCACCATACAAAAAATTGCCATCCTTATCGCTATCGCCAAATGCATATTGCGAGCCTTTACCGATAAATTTTGCAGCCATTGCCGGTGTGTTTACCGTTGCCATATAGAAGAAATAGGTACGTGCATCAAGATTACGGCCACCTTTACCCCCATCAATCAGCCAATTGTAATCACCGCCGACAAAGCCAGTTTTCCATCGACTGCCTTCCCACTTGAAGGCATCGGGCA
This sequence comes from Methylococcaceae bacterium, assembly GCA_030627265.1. Taxonomy (GTDB): domain Bacteria; phylum Pseudomonadota; class Gammaproteobacteria; order Methylococcales; family Methylomonadaceae; genus Methyloprofundus. The sequence goes on along the minus strand of DAOUSK010000012.1, from coordinate 22,194 downwards.
TGCGAGTATTAAAATATAAGGCTCGTGCTGTTGCATTACCAATCTTCATTGCATCGGTCAAAATTTCTTTCATGCGTGCATCAGGAGCGAATTTTTTTCCTTTTTGCAGACCAATGCTGGCCATTAAGCCACGTAATTCAGGCTCAAAAAGATCTACGGGTTCGCGCTGTATTACCGCATCAATTTCCGGAAAAAAGTGATAATCATTGGCATGAATAGTATTGAAAAATTTACCCGAGCCATTAATAAAGTGCATTTCAGGCTGATTGTTTGCTTGTGACAGTGGGTATATTTTCAAGCCTTCACGAAACATTTTTGAAGCAAAATCTGGTTTTCCATCGACCAGAAAACCACGCAAAATTAGCCAGTTAATATAGCTAGCTGATTTTGAAACAAAGACTTTTTTCTTTACGCCACCAATTTCCATTTCTACGGTTTCACTACCTTCCTTGTACTTCAGATCACCTTGGTAATCTGGAGGAAGAATTAGGTAGGTCCCACCTTTACCTCTATCAGGTCCAACACCACCCATATCGGTTACAAAACGGAAAAAAGCATCATTCACTGTACCGGGTCCACTACCAGCTGGTATTTCTACAACGGTTGGACCGTCTTTTTTCAAATCCAGAATTCCGGACACATAAACCGTGTCGGTATTACCTGTTAGGAATAATGCCGGCGAATCCATCAAGTCATCCATGATGAGCACGTAATTAGATGCTTCCACACCCATTTTACGATTCCCACGATACATTGCCTCTACTGATGCAGCGGGGATTGCACTTAAAAATACCTGCATACCTCGAGCTGTATCTAGATAATCAAAAACCTTTTTGGCAGTTTCATCGCTCGGCAAGCCATCATAAAAATCTAATGTGCCAATTGATGTCTCCACCTTGTTTGGTGTCATAATGGATTCTGGTATTTTATAATTGAATCCTCGCGTAACCTCATCTACTGCAAGAGAAGTGGGGGAATTTAACCCAGATACTAACAAAATAATGGCAGTGTTCAGCCGTGTAAATATCGATCTTTTTTTATTCAATTTGAGCCTTCCTTCTTTCAGATACATAACCGCGTCTCTTAAATAAACACTGCTGTGTTTTCATAGCAACACAGCTTCAATACAGAATATCTATTAAAAGCTATTAGCGTCGGTTGACCCTGTTAACAGAGTTACGCTGGGTACTTGGATTTCTATCTACAGCATCATTCAAGTCCTTTAAGTCCTCTTCTAAACGCCTGTCTTGTCGTCTATCAGATCGACGAATGGTTCCGGTCACTCCTTTTGGACCAATAATTTTTGGTGCCGTTCCAACAGGTGCAGCTGCGAGAGGTGGAGGTGGAGCAGCTGTAGTCGATGTTTCGACAACAGTAGTACTTCCATCTGGATTTATGGTTGTTGTATCAGCGAAGCAATTACTTGTTAAAAATATTGCAAATAAAGCAACATAACTATTATTTTTCATTGATAGCACTCCTAGTTTAATAAAGATATTGACAGCTTAAATTAGAAGTTTAAAACTATAACATATTAGTAAAATAACCCTAACATCTACAACCTCGCCCGTAGCAATACTTACTGTTTGTATGACTACAACTACCCGCAGTGGGACGATAGGCGCGCCATCCTAGTTCATGAAACACCGGGATATCCTATCGCCATTGTTCATTCACCTACGGAGCGATTTATGGGAGCCCAGTTCGTCCTGCGTCCGCTTCAACTACGCAAAAAATCTGCTTCGTTAAAGCTACCTCATTGACTTGACGGCTGTCGGGATAAAATTCTTGCCTCCCGAGCGAGCTTACAGCTCACTTCGGATTGGCGACAACCCTGTCGCCTACTGCGGACTAAAAATCATCACTAAACATTGCTAATCCAAAGCACTTGATAAGGCTGTAATACAATCTCTCCAGAGTTTTCGTCAAACTCTTGGCCACTAATCAAATCATACCAACTGTCAGTTACAATAAGGTTTAAATCTGATATCAATAAAGGTTGAACTTCAGAACTAATGTTATAAATACAGAATATACTTTGCATTCGATCCAGACTTTGTCGCCAAAAACCAAATAACTGCTCAGTGATATGCAAAGTAAATTGTGTCGCGTTAGGGTGAAATGCCTTTTGCTGTTTACGCAGACTAATTATTTTATTTATCTGGGTAAAGACTTGATTATGTCGACTGGCTTCATTGCCTAATTCACTTTGTAATTTTTCATAATCCCATTGATGCCGATTAATTGAGCGATTTTCCTCTGTTAGCTCAAACTTTGCCTCATCATTACCCGTTGCGACTAGACTATGAATATAAACTGCAGGGATACCTTCAAGCGCTAGCATGATTGCATGAGCACAAATAAAACGAGCAATACCCCATTTATCTGGCCCATCGGTCGTTCCCTGAAGGGCATCAAATAAAGTTATATTAATCTCATAGGGTTTTTTAACGCCATTGTCACCAGCTCGCCAAGATATTTTTCCACCAAAGCTTTGCATGGTACTTATTAATGATGCAATTTCTGACTCACTCAGCAAGCCTTCTGCTGGTCGTAAACCAATGCCATCATGGGAGGCTATAAAATTAAAAAAAGTGGTGCCATTTTGCGCTGGCGGCATACTCATTAGCCATTGTTTTAAATACCGACAATTTCCAGTAACCATGGTATTTAGAAGCAAAGGTGGTAGTGAAAAATTGTAGATACTATGCGCTTCATTAGCATTACCGAAATAACTCAGATTTTCTTTATTGGGAATATTGGTTTCTGTAATGATGATCGCATCAGGCTGTGCATGCTCTATCAAGACGCGTAACAACCGAACAACTTCATGTGTTTCGGGCAAATTAATGCAATTTGTGCCTAATTTTTTCCATAGAAAAGCGACTGCATCCAATCGAAAAATACTGACTCCATTATCCAAGTAATACCGAATGATTTTGACAAATTCTTTCAAAACCTCGATGTTACGAAAGTCTAAATCAATTTGCTCATGGCTGAAAGTACACCACACGTACTGTGTACCTTTGCTGGTTTCAGTTTTCCGCAATAAAGGTGAGGTTCGTGGTCTGACAACTTGCGCAACGGGCGCATTGGAGGGGGCCGTGTAAAAATAGTCATGCCCCTTCCCTTCTCCTTTTTTGAAATTCTCAAACCATTCACTACTACTGGAACAGTGGTTAATCACCAAGTCTGCCATTACCCGGTAATCATTGGCTATTGCTTGAATATGACTCCAATCACCAACCGATTTATTCACTTGATAATAATCCATAACAGCAAAACCATCGTCCGAACAAAAGGGAAAAAATGGCAAAATATGGACACTGTTAATGGTTTCTTTTACATAAGTATTTAAAAAGTCATGTAATGATTCAAGAGGCCATTCATCTTTTTTTAACAGACTATCAGCATAGCTAATTAAGGTGATATCGGTTTCATCCCAACAGTTCTGATGAGCATTAACCACTTGAAAATCATTCCCCAAACGCATAATTTCAAGTAACTCATCCGTTAAGTCTTCAAATGATGAAGTAATAGGCTCCGATTCATAAATATTTTGAAGGTGGTGGATTATTTTTTGTTTAAGTCGTTCTAATTGCTCTACATCAGGTTTCATAAGGGCGCCCTTTTCAAGATGAAAATTCTTTGTTATCTTCTTCTACCGCTTGATAAAGTCTATCTAGTACATCCGGCATAGCACTTTGCACTCTATTCCAGCTAGGAATAAAAGGGACTTCCATTGGGTTTTCTAGAAAAATCTGCCCTGCATCCATGATATTTTTAGTAAACATTTCAACAGTCTCTTCTTCTTGATGCACATCAACAGTCAAGCCATTCATAATGGCATCGTTTCGATAGGCCTCTACAAAGTCTAAGGCGGTACGGTAATAGCTCGCTTTAATTGATCTAAACATTTCTGGGGTAAAGACTTCACCTTGAGCAGCCAGTTTCCGGAACAATGCTTTAGCAATATCAATCGACATTTTAGATAAACCAGCCTGCTGATCATCAAGCGATAAATCTTGATGTTTATGATCATAAGCATCAGCAATATCAACCTGACATAAATGATTATTAGAATAATTACGATGCATCTCAGACAGTACGCCGATTTCAAGCCCCCAATCACTAGGTATGCGAATATCATTCAACACATCTCGTCGAAAAGAGAACTCACCCGCTAGGCAATAACGAAAACTATCCATATATTCAAGATAATCATTCTTCCCCACCACCATTTGCAAAGCTCTTATTAAAGGGGTCACTAACAGGCGATTAACACGCCCGTTTAGTTTGCCATTAGCGACACGTGCGTAATAGCCTTTACAAAATTCATAGTTAAACATCGGGTTGGCGACAGGGTAAATCAATCGCGCCAATAACTCACTGTTATAGGTCACAATATCGCAATCATGTAATGCGATTGATTCTGCCTTCCCTGAAGCTAGGGTGTAGCCCATGCAATACCAGACATTGCAGCCTTTCCCTAACTCTTTAGGCGCTAGGCCCAGCTCTGCTAGCTCTGCATTTAATGCCTGTAACCGAGGGCCGTCATTCCAAATGACCCGATGTCTCTGAGGTAGATCTGAGAAAAATTTCAGCGCATGGATATATTGATCCTTATCAGCCCTGTCTAGACCTATCACTATTTCTGATAAATACGGAACCGTTTTTAAGTGTTTAACAATATTGGGTAAAGCATCCCCTTCTAACTCTGAAAATAATGACGGTAGTAAAAGACCTAAAGGTCGCTGTTTATTAAATTTTACTAAATCATTTTCCAAGTCAGCTAGGTGTCGATTGGTTAAATTGTGTAAGTTTGTGATAATGCCGTTTTGATAAAAATCAGCCATGCTTGCCTCTATTTGAGTGAGTCCAAAATTTGTTCAACACCTTCTACCCATCCTTCTGGCCCAAACTTCTGGGATTGATATATCATTCCATCACGATGAATTTTAGGAAATTCGTGTGCAGGCGAGCGAATTAACAAGGCAATATCCGCTTGTTCCAGCATCGCCTTATCGTTTTGACTATCGCCTATTGCTAGTGTTTTTATTGTGTTACTTTGCATCTGTTGATACTGCTTAGTTAACCACTGTAATGCCATCCCTTTATCACAGCACCCAGAAATATGGATAAACCTCCCACCTTGAAGTACCTGTGCACCTTGCGCTTCAATTTTAGCAGTAAACATCTGCTTTTGATGTTCAGTTCCTTTCCAAAGTAAGGGTTCGCCGTAATGGCGTAATGAAGCTCTAACCGCCGCTTGATCACCTAAGCCTGTCGATTCAATAATGCCCGATACACCTAGTTGTTTGAATGAAGTATAAAGAGGCGAATAAGCTGCTCCTAGCTGCTCAATCAGCTCTTGCCAATGAACACGGGGCTTAACAAATTCTTTAACCCAATACCCTTCTAACTCTTGTGTGTCAGCAGGCTGTTCTTCAAAATACCCCACAGGAATAAAGACAGCGGCACCATTTTCAACAATAAAAGGGTGTTGATTATTTAACGAACGCCTTAAAAATAAGACTTCAGATTTAGTTTTACTGGTAACAGGAATAACAGGGGTATGCGTGAGTTCCAGCTCTCCAAGTAATGAATTTGCTGCTGCATGACTATAACTAGTGTGATCTAGTAGAGAGCCATCCATATCCGTAAAGATCAATAATTTTATGGCGTTTTGTTCACTGGCTATAAAGCTTAATCGCTGAGATGAATAGGTGATATTACGTTGCTCATCCAGCTCAAATAAATAGTCCACTTTACTCGGTAATGTTACCAATAGATTTTCAGTAATACGTTGATAATGCTGAATAAACTTCTTAATCGCATCTTCATCCATGGTTCTACTTTTATCTTTAATGGATTCCCGCAATTTATTTTCTTGTTGCAATCGCCACTTAAAGACACAATGAAAAGAAGGCGCTTTAAGCATAATCCATGAGTCAATCATGTTAAACAATGCTGGATAGTCTGTCTGCAATTGTTGATTGACATAGTTTCGCCAGGTAAGCTCAGCATCATTGCTTTCCTCGAGTTCATTGGCAGGTATCAATAAATCACCGGCATCCTGAGGTTCAGCGCCTAAGCACCAACCTTCAAAAACAATAATATCTACATGCCCTTCAACAGTATCCCATTCGCTGCTTGGCTGACGATCATCCTCTGCTTTATTAAAACGCGGAATACTGGTTGGATTTTCCCCTTGAATAAGACTCTCTAATGTCTGCTGAGCCAATAAAGTATCATGAGTTCCTGGAACTCCGCGTGTTAATAATAAAGGGTGTACTTGCTCAGCTAATTCGACACGCTGCTTACGCGTGTAATAAAAATCATCAATGGAAAGTGAGACCGCCTTAATTTGGTAGTGCTGCTCAAATATAAAAACAAGTAGCTCAGCTAGTGTGCTTTTTCCCGAACCTTGGGCACCATTAATACCCACAATAAGCGGCTCTTTTGCACGCTTTTGGTGCACAACAAGTTGCTGTGCAACAGGGAAAAACCATTCTTTCGCTACTTGAGCGTAGCTATCAGGCAACTGTTGATCCTTTATAAACTGGCTTATATCTATTATTTGCATAGCTGTACGGCGATGATTAGAAGTATTATAGATAAAGCAATGATCATACCATTCCCTCCTACTACCAGTCACCGATTGGCAATAGAACGAAAAAAGTCTGTTACGATAAGGCTTAGTGAAGATATTATTAGCTAAATCACCACTTTTTTTGACTTTTTTGTGGCTGTTTCTGTTGACTGTATTGGTATAAAAACTTTCGTTTTAATAAGCCATAAGGATCATCAGGAATACGATTTAGCCATTGTTCGTTAGCTTGCTCCTGCTCACTTGGCTCGGGGGGTTTATCGCTTGGCTCTGACACACCTTCTTCTGCTGGCTCTTGCTCTTCTGACGGCTCTTTTTCTGGCTGATTTTTTTGTGCATTTTCAGAGTTTTCTGGCTCTTCAGGCTCATCGCCTTCTTTTGAATCTTGCTCTTCTTGCGACTCTTGCTCGTCTTTATCACCTTGCTCTGATTCTTTATTTTTGTCTTCTTGCTGATCGCCGTCTTTTTTGTCGCCCTCTTTTTTATCATCCGAAGGTTTTTGATCCTGATCTTTTTGTTGTTTTTCTTGTTCTTCTAAAGCTTTTTCAACCACTTCTTGATTATATTTTGCATCTTCGTTTTTAGGGTTCATCGCTAAAGCCTGCTTGTACGATTCAATAGCTTCTTTTAACTGACCTGATTTTGCTTGTACATTTCCCTGATTATAAAAAGCCGTATCGCTATTGGCAGGTAACATCTCAATTTCATTTGGCTGCTGTGTTTTATACTGTGCCGCTGCTTGCCAAGCTGGATCGGAAAATTGCTCTGCCGCTTGTTGATAGTTTTCTTTGTTATAATTTTTTTGTGCTTGCTGGTTTTGTGTTTGCCATAAATCTTGCCACTCAAGCGCATAACTGTCTTGCGAAAAAGGCATTAAAACCAAAAATAATACACTCAATAAACCCCGCCTAAATGACAGTGACGCTAAGATTAAAATGGGTAAAAGTAACCATACGCCCGCTTCTTGCCAATTCTCTAATAGTAGGTCATTTTCTACTGCCTCAGATCGTTTAGCCGCTTTATCAAAGTAATGCGTAAGCGCTTCAATATCAGCATTATTATCACTAATAGTTAAGTAGATTCCAGCATGCGCCAAAGCAAATTGACGTAAGGCATTTTCTTTAAGCTGCGGTAAAATGATCGCACCTTGCGAGTCTTTTAAAAAACCACCCTCGTTTAGCTTTATAGGCGCGCCCGCTGCGGTACCCACCCCTAAAATAGATAATGAATAACCACGAGACAAGCTATCTTCTGCTAGTTCTATTTCATCATCGTCTGTCACCAATAATATCTGCCCTTTTTGTAAGCCTGCGTTTTTAAATAACTCTACCGCTTTATTTAATGCGCGCGCCGTATTACTGCCTTGGCTGGGCATAATGTCGGTGGTTACGCTTAACTGGCTATTAATCGTTTCAGTATCATCAGTTATCGGCGTAACAGCAAAGGCATCCCCTGCATAAACAATGAAAGCAGTTTGCCCGTCTTTACGCTGCGCCAGTAAATCAGCAATTTTGTAACGCGCCCGAATTAAGCGTGAGGGTTTGATATCACTCGCATCCATTGAGCGAGATAAATCCAAAATAACCACCAATGCCGATGCGTTTCTAAAAACAGGGCTAGGTAATCGCTCCCAAGTGGGACCAGCTAAAGCGATAATCACCAAAAAAGCCGATAAACTACTGGCAGTTAGAGGAATGTAGCTCGGTTTGCTTTGTTTCTGCTCTAAAATAAAAGGTAACAGCTCAGCATCACAAACCGCCCGCCAATTGCCTTGCTGTAATTTATGCTTAAGTGCATAAAAAATAATGCCTATCAGCGCTAATAATGCGAATAGCCAATAAGGCCTTATAAAGTGAAGGTCGGTTAAATTCATAAGGCTCTTAATCGTAGGATGCTAATGAAAAAAGTCAGTATTAAAGCGCCGCCCAAAGGCCAAAAGAATAGCTCACTACGCGGCCTAAAATATTGTGTGTCTTTTTCGATAGGTTCTAATTTATCTAAAATTTGGTAGATTTTTTCTAGCTCTGCCGTATCTCTTGCACGAAAATATTGCCCACCGGTTTTTTCTGCAATCGCCGTTAAGGTTTTTTCATCTAAATCTCGGGAAGGATTTACCTTGCGCGAACCAAAAAAACTTTTCACAACCATTTCATCCGCGCCAATGCCGATAGTATATATTTTTAATTGGTGTTCGGCCGCCAGTTCTGCGGCTTTCAACGGTGTGACATTGCCCGCTGTATTCGCGCCATCAGTTAATAAAATTAATACGCGACTACTGACTTCTTCTGATTTTAAGCGTTTAATGGCTAAACCGATGGCATCCCCTATCGCAGTACTTTCTCCAGCTAAGCCTAGCGCGGCTTCATTCAATAAAATTTGTACTGTTTTACGGTCAAACGTTAAGGGCGTTTGTAAATAAGCATTAGTGCCAAATAAAATAAGCCCTAGGCGATCCCCTACTCGTTTTTCTATAAATTGAGATGCCACAGCTTTAGTTGCTGTTAAGCGGTCAACCGCTTCACCCTTAACGATGAAGTCTTTAGCATCCATACTGCCAGATAAATCCACGGCGAGCATTAAATCACGTCCGCTAATGCCTTGTTCTATCGGATCACCTAGCCACTGTGGTCGGCTACTTGCTAACACAAGCAAACACCAAGCGAATACTGCTATCCATAATGCCCACGGCTTTTGTGCGCGCATGACAAATTCAGTTTCTGCCACTTTAAAATCATCTAAAAAAGGAACTTTTAGCGCAGATTGCTCTGCTGTTTGTACGGCAGGAAAAAAGCGTCGTATTAACCACGGTAAGGGCAATAAAATAAAAACCCAGGGCCAAGCAAAATGCATCATAATTTTGGCTCTTTTTGTTGGTTTAACCACTTCTCACATAACTCAAATAAAGCGCTTAACTCACTTAGCTTGGGTGATTTCCGATAAGCTGCATCAATTAAAAGCTGCCCTAACGCTGTATTAAATAATGTATTCGGTAAATTTCTATCTAAAAAATCTAACCATTCACTCCCTGTTAAACTGGCGACCTCTTCCTGTGGAAAAATACTCACAGCAGTACGACGCATAAGGCTAGAAAGCTCAATTAACTTTTTCTTATCATTTAATTGCTGGTTGATTTTAAGCGCTTTTATCTGCTTTTTAACCGATTTAAGCGCTGTTTTACGCGTCATCCGTTTATAAAGCTTATAACTAAGATAAAGACACAAAGGAATAAGGACTGATAACGCCCACCAGCCGATTGCAGGTGGCCATAAGCCAATGGCTTCTGGGATTTGTATATCGCGGAGCGGGAGTTGGGTTTGTGGCATGTAAACTCATTATTTATGACAAAATGAGAGACGACTCAATAATGCATAGCTTAAAAAAAGCTTATTTTAACGCATCCATGAAAGCGTTCAAATTTATGCTTATGAAAATACTTTTGTAAGTCTCTATGTGATTATTTTGTCGGGCAGCATTTAGGAACGATAATTCATTCAAATTTCTGGCTATTCATTAAAGAATCATGGTACAACCTAGAAAACACTTGGGGTTTAAAAAACTGATATGTCTAGCGTCTGAGCTTTTAAATGACAGCCTTAAATTATTATAAAATATGACCACAAAAACCAGCCCTTCTGCTATAAAAAATGTAAGCTCGGATGCATTTACGAGCTACCTAATGCTGACGGCTGGCATGATTATTCTCATTACCGCTGTTTTCTCAATTTACCTTTGGTCAGCAAAACAAATTGATCAAGCGAACAACACCCGCATTCAATCCTATGAATTAACGGATGAATTGCGTCAGTCATCAGACGATCTAACACGTATGGTACGAACATACGTAGCCACAGGCAACCCTCGCTATAAAACATACCACCAAGAAATTCTCAAAATTCGCAATGGAAAAACACCTCGCCCCAAAAACTACAATCGAGTGTATTGGGACCTTGCTCTCACCGGCGAAATTCAACCAAGCGTTAACCTCGACCCAGCCATTGCACTACTTGATTTAATGAAGCCGGCAGGCTTCCCTGAACAAGAGCTACAAAAACTATCAAATTCAAAAGTCCTATCAGATAACTTGGCAAAGCTTGAATTTAAGGCTATGAAGTTATTTGAAGCATCGGAAACTAATGGCAAAATCAAGGCGCTTGAGCTGCTATATGATGATAGCTACCACCAAGCAAAAGCTGACATTATGAGACCCATCAATGAGGTTTCTTCTTTGGTGAATAAACGCACTAGCACGGCAATTAGTCATGCAGAAGGAACTGCCCTCACCCTGTTAGTTGTATGCGTCGGCTTTGTATTGGCTTTAATCTTCACTTTATCCCGCCTTTACTCCCTATTGAAAGGCCAATTAGGCGGTGACCCCAGCGAAATTCAGAGTGAAATTGCAAAAATTGGTAGCGCTGATTTTACTTCAGTCATCAATGTGCCCGTAGGTAAAGAAAGTAGCGTACTTGGATGGCTAGCTAAAACCCAATCCAATTTAATTAAATTGGAACATGAAAGTAAATTATCAGCAACATCATTGGCGCATTCTGAAGAAAAATATCACACCTTATTTAATACCTCGGCTGATCCTATTGTTATGTTTGACGGACAATTTTTTTCTGATTGCAATCAAGCTGCCCTAGACTTATTTGGATTGCACTCTCAGGAAGAGCTTCGCACCTTCCACCCTAGTGACTTATCTCCGCCTATACAAGCTTGTGGCACCGACTCCATTACCCTATCCAGACATTACATTGAAACTGCAATGAAAAATGGTACCGTTCACTTCGAATGGATACATAAGCGAGCTGACTCAGGCAAACCATTTGATGCAGATATATTAATAAACTCATTGGTGATAGACGGAAAAAACCTGCTTTATACGACTATTCGTGACATTACTAATAGAAAAATAGTTGAAAAATTATTAAAAGAAAAAGAAGAGCGGTTGGCTTTAGCTACCTCCCATAATGGCATTGGTATATGGGACTTTAACTTGCTTACAAAAGAGTTGCTGTGCGATGACTTAATACTTTCTTTCTACGATAGGAAACGTGCAGATTTTAACAACTCTGTTGAAACTTGGATGAAATGGCTGCACCCTGATGACCTTGCGATCTCTCATCAGCTTATTCAGGAGTCGATCTCGGGAAAACGTCCATTTAACCATCAGTTCCGTACTGTATGGCCGAATGGAGAGATACATCACCTCCAAGCTAGGGCGCAGATATTTTATGATGCCAGTGGAAACCCTACGCGTATGCTAGGCACCAATACCGACATTACTAAAGAAAAACAAGTCGAACAGGCACTAAGAGAAAGTGAGTCTCGAATCAATACCTTAGTAAATGCTATTCCAGACTTAATATGGTTAAAAGATGCAGATGGCGTCTACCTGTCTTGCAACCTTATATTTGAAAAATTATTTGGTACTAAAAAGGCCGATATTATCGGCAAGACCGATTACGATTTTGTAGATAAAAAAACGGCTGATTTTTTTCGAGAACATGACCAACTAGCAATGTTAGCGGGTAAGCCTAGCATCAACGAGGAAGAGTTAACCTTTGCTAACAGCAATCATCCTGGACAATTCGAAACTATAAAAACGCCTATACTAAATGAACAAGGTAAGCTTATTGGGGTGCTAGGTATTGCTCGTAATATTACTGAGCGTAAACTTGCAGAACGTGCTTTACATGAGAGCCAGAAAAGATACCAAGAGTTACTCGATGGCGTTGGTGAAAAATTTGTTATTTACAGCCATAATTTGAATGGCGATTTGCTTTATGTCAGTGATGGTATCATCAATGTTTTTGGCCTTTCTAAGGAGTTTGCGATGGGTGCAAGCTGGGGGGCTATTGTTGATTGGTTGCCTGGAGTACTGGAAACAACACAAGAAAAAATCATCCAAATGGTGACAGGAGAAATCAGTTTCTCTCAGCATGAGATGTATTTTACACATTCAGATGGTAATGTACGCACGCTTCATGTTTCCTCCCATGCGACTCGCAACAAAAATGGTGAAGTACTTAGTATTGACGGCATTATTGAAGATATCACTGAGCGCAAACAAGCCGAGAAAGAGCTCCGTATTGCTGCCACCGCTTTTGAGTCCCAAGAAGGCATGATGGTAACAGATAGTGATAAAATAATTTTGCGTGTCAACCATGCCTTTACCACTATCACAGGCTATAAGCCAAAAGAAGTGATTGGCAAAGTAGCTCAATTTCTAAACTCAGCTAAACAGGACAAAGCATTTTATACCGCGATGTGGAAAACTATCTATGACACAGGAGCTTGGGAAGGTGAATTTTTGAACCAACGCATGAGTGGCGACATTTATCCTGCGCAACTCATTATCACTGCCGTGAAAGACACAGCGGGCATCACCACTAATTACGTTATTACTTTGACCGACATAACCAAGAGCAAAGCGGCTCTCAACGAAATTAAAAATCTAGCCTTCTTCGATCCGCTCACCTCGTTACCGAATAGACGACTATTACTAGAGCGCCTTACGCACGCTTTATCTGCTAGCACTCGTACGGGGCAATACGGGGCCTTACTATTTCTCGACCTCGATAATTTTAAGACACTCAATGATACCCTGGGGCATAATTTTGGTGACCTGCTTTTACAACAGACGGCGAAACGCTTAACTAATTGTTTACGGAAAAGTGACACAGCAGCGCGAATAGGGGGCGATGAATTCGTGGTGTTATTAGAGGATGTCGGCGGCCAAGAGGTAGATGCAGCAACTCATGCCGAAGCGGCGGGACGTAAAATACTAGCAGCGCTTAATGCGCCATACGCTCTCGACGTTCATACTTATAACAGCAGCTCCAGTATCGGTATTACTCTGTTTGATAAGCAACAGACAAAATCAGTAGATCTATTAAAGCAGGCCGACATTGCAATGTATCAAGCCAAGCAAGATGGCCGCAATGCACTGCGTTTCTTTGAGCCTAAAATGCAAGAAGTCATTCACGCCCGTGCTGAGTTAGAAAAATTCCTACGACGTGCTATTGAACAACAGCAATTTGAACTTTATTACCAAATACAAGTTGACCAGACAGGCCAAGCTGTCGGTGCTGAAGCCTTAATTCGTTGGCATCATCCCACACAAGGCATTATTTCACCCGATGATTTTATTCCGGCTGCAGAAGAGTCAAAACTCATCCTACCTATCGGCCAATGGGTACTAGAAACAGCCTGCGCCCAACTGCAAATATGGCAGCAAGATACATTAACTCAAAACCTGAGCCTTTCAATCAATATCAGCGCTATACAGTTTAGCCAAGCTAACTTTGTAGAGCAAGTGAAGACTGCTATTGCAAACTATGCTATTAACCCCGAACTACTCAACCTAGAGATCACTGAAAGCCTATTACTAAATAAGGCAGATGACAGCATTGCCACCATGAAAGCCTTACAAGCGATTGGTATTAAATTCGAATTAGATGATTTTGGTACAGGCTACTCATCACTACAATATCTCAAAGAATTACCACTCCATCAATTGAAGATTGACCAATCATTTATCATTGACATCACTACCAATACAAGCGACCAAGCTATTGTACTCACCATTATTGCGATGGCACGCAGCTTAGGCTTAGGTGTTATCGCTGAAGGCGTGGAAACCGAAGAACAACGCCAACGTTTGCTCAACAAAGGCTGCACAAACTACCAAGGCTATCTATTTAGTCAGCCTGTGCCTATTGAGAAGTTTGAGACTTTGTTAAGGATAAATTGATTGTCCTTACCCCATTTGTATGATTAATTCCTACTCAAAAACAATGGTAAAAAATTTCCGTAGATCTGTTTAATATACAAGGATGAGTAGAGCGCCTTTTGCGAAACCCATCAATTTATACGTGGGATTGATGGGTTTCACTACACCCCCTACATAAAAGTGTATTATCGCAGGGGCTTATAACAGCTTATATTGATTGGGCTTGGTATAAGGTACACCCCAACAAATACTTAACATCATATTGGGGTAGGTTTTCTGGAATATACGCGGGGGAACTACCCCATCCTTTGTCTAAGAATTTCATAAACCATCACGCCAGCGGCAACTGATACATTTAAGCTATCGACACTGCCCTTCATAGGAATTTTAACTAAAAAATCACATTGCTCACGGGTTAAACGGCGCATGCCTTTTTCTTCCGCACCCATCACTAATGCAATCGGCATATTAACATCCATTTCATAAATGTTTTTTTCTGCTTCGCCTGCCGCCCCTGCAATCCAAATATTTTGTTCTTTCAACCATTCCATCGTACGGCTTAAGTTAGTGACTTGATAAACAGGCACCGTTTCTGCTGCGCCACTGGCTACTTTACACACCGTTGGCGTAATACCTACCGCTTGATCTTTAGTCACAATAACGCCTTGCACACCCGCAGCATCCGCTATCCTTAAGCATGCGCCTAAATTTTGTGGATCTTGCACGTGGTCTAAAATCAGCCAAAAAGGAACTTGTTTGTCACTTTCTACCACGGCTTTTAAATCTTGCTCTGAGCGCATCGCAGGCATTTCAACTTCTAAAACAATCCCTTGGTGATTACCACCTTTCGATAAGCCATCTAACTTTCTTTTATCCGCTTTTTCTAAGCGTATTCCTTTACTTTTTAAACCTTTGATTAAGCCCTGTAAACGCTCATCTTGTCGTTTTTGATCTACCCAACCTTGCTGTACTTTTTTAGGCGAATAATCTAATGCCGATTGCGCCGCATGCACACCAAATATTTTAGCTAAACTCATTTACTTTCCTTTTTTTCCGACTTGCTTTTGCGTTTATTGCGTCGAGGCTTTTTCTTAGTCTCTTTTTTCTTTTCGTCTTTTTTCTCTTCAGTTTGAGGCTTTTTAGATTTAAATTTCTTTTTTGTCGAAGGATGCTTTTTCGCTGTTTTACTTGGCATACCCGTCAATTCAAAATCAACTTTTTTATCATCTAAATTAACACCAACCACATTAATGCTAACACTATCACCTAAGCGGTAACGTACGCCTGTGCGCTCACCTTTTAATTGATGACTGGTTGGGTCAAATTTGAAAAAATCTTGCCCTAATGAAGTGACATGTACAAGGCCTTCTATATAAAGGTCTTTTAATTCGACAAAAAAACCAAAACCCGTAACAGCAGAAATAACCCCGGCAAACGTTTCACCGATTTTATCCTGCATGTGCTCACATTTCAGCCACTTAACAACATCGCGTGTTGCTTCATCCGCTCTACGCTCATTCGATGAACAATGCTCACCCAACAAAGTAATTTCAGGAAAGCCACAATAAAAACTCTCAGGCGACTTCCCTTCTATGCAATGACGAATAGCGCGATGCACCATTAAATCAGGGTAGCGACGTATCGGCGAGGTGAAGTGCGTATAAGCATCTAAAGCTAAACCAAAATGGCCTTTCGTTTCTGGGCTATAAACCGCTTGCGACATAGAGCGCAATAAAACAGTTTGAATTAAATGTGCATCAGGTCGGCCTTTAATCAGTGATGTGAGGTTCATATAATCAACTGGTGTTGGTTTATCTCCACCACCTATAAATAAACCGACTTCCCCTAAAAAGGTTTTTAAATTTCTGATTTTTTCTTCTGAAGGCCCTTCGTGTATGCGTAATAAGCGAGGCATTTTTTTCCGGTTAAGGAATCGTGCCGCTGCGCTATTCGCTGCAATCATAAATTCTTCAATTAACTTATGTGCATCATTACGTTGTACGGGGACAATTTTATCTATTTTACGATCTTCACCAAAAATAATTTGCGTTTCTTGGGTATCAAAATCCATTGCGCCACGCACTTCTCTTTGAGCACGCATCGCTTGGTATAAAGCGTACATTTCTTCTAAATGTGGCAATACCGCTTTATATTGCTGTTTCAGTTTTTTGTCATCCTGCTCCAACATGGCGGATACTTTATCGTAAGTAAGCCGTGCATGAGAGCGCATCACAGCATCAAAAAAGCGCGAACGTGTCACCTTTCCTTCAGCACTAATGTACATTTCACAAACCATTGTCAAACGATCTTCGTCTGGGTTAATCGAACATAAACCATTGGATAATATTTCTGGCAGCATGGGAATAACTTGCTCAGGAAAATAAACCGACGTACTCCGATTTCTTGCCTCATCATCTAAAGCAGTGCCGTGCTCTACGTAATGCGATACATCAGCAATGGCAACTAGTAATTTCCAACCTTTGGGTGTTTTGCTACAAAAAACCGCATCATCAAAATCACGCGCATCTGCACCATCAATGGTTACTAAAGGAATATCGCGTAAATCCGTACGTCCTTCTTTTGCTGATTCTTCAACCTGCTTCTTTAACGGTTTAACTTGATCAGTAACTTCATCAGGCCATTTAACAGGGAGTTCATAAGTACGGATAGCAACATCAATTTCCATCCCAGGTGCCATGTGCTCACCCAAAATTTCTGCAATCTCACCTATCGGTTGGCTTCTAAACGTAGGCTGTTCGATAATTTTTGCGACTACCATATCGCCCTGCTTTGCTTTTTTAGCTTTATCCGCAGGAATCAAAATATTTTGGGTAATACGTTTATTATCAGGCTGAACGACAATAACGCCGTGCTCCTTAATAAACCGCCCAACAACTTCCTTAGTATTGCGCTCTAAAACTTCAACAATCTTGCCTTCACGGCGGCCTTTTCTATCGATTCCCGATACTCGAACTAACGCACGATCATTATGTAAAACGCGGCTCATTTCGCGTGGCGACATAAATAAATCTTCGCCGCCATCCTCTGGCTGTAAAAAACCAAAGCCATCAGGGTAACTTAAGATACGTCCGGCAATTAAATCTTTGCTATCAACAAGGCAGTACTGCTGTCTACGATTAAACAATAATTGGCCATCACGCTCCATTGCCCGCAAGCGGCGGCGTAAAGCTTCTAATTGATCATCTGATTCTAAAGCAAACGCTTCGGCAATATGCTTGCGCCCTGTCGGCTTACCCAGCTTTTCAATCAACTGTAAAATCAGCTCCCGACTAGGAATAGGCTGCTCATATTTAGCTGCTTCACGCTGTGCGTAAGGATCTTCAATCGCGCTAAAATCTACTTGTTTTGAGTCGTCGCTCATAAATTTATCTTGTTATTTTTTAAAGTTATATTGCCTAACATCATAACGCATGATGTCTATAGCCGTATAATATAGTTTATCTGACAAAAAACATTTCACTCAAGCACTAGCAAGGCAGTAAATCTTTTGCATACAAAAATATGAAAATTGGCCCTTATACACTTGAAAATAACCTCATACTTGCCCCAATGGCAGGGGTTACCGACCGTCCCTTTAGATCACTTTGTAAACAGTTTGGCGTGGGTTTGGCTATCTCAGAAATGGTCGCATCAAACCCTGCCCTACAAAAACACCGCCGCACCTTGCTTAAAACAGATCATACCGGTGAAGTTGGCTTACGTGCCGTACAAATACTCGGTACCAATCCTCAAGAAATGGCCGATGCCGCGCGCCTTAACCAAGATAAAGGTGCGCAAATTGTGGATCTTAATATGGGCTGCCCCGCAAAAAAGGTCTGCTCTGTTGCCGCAGGCTCTGCTTTATTGCGTGATGAAAAATTGGTACAAGATATTTTAGAAAGCGTCATTCAGGCTGTTTCCATTCCGATTACCTTAAAAATTCGTACTGGCTGGGATCAAGATAACCGTAATGCCATACGCATCGCTCAAATAGCCGAGCAATCAGGTATTGCGGCATTAACCATTCATGGTCGTACTCGCGCTTGCGCTTTTAAAGGTAATGCTGAATACGACACAATAAAGGCGGTCAAACAAGCCGTTTCTATTCCTATTATTGCTAACGGTGATATTACCAGCGTTGAGAAAGCGCAGCAGGTTTTAGATTACACTTTAGCCGATGCAATTATGATTGGTCGCGGGGCACAAGGTCGCCCGTGGTTTTTTCAAGAGATACACCATTATCTTAAGACAGGAACGCATTTAGCGCCTATCGACTTAGCGCAGAGAAAATCTATTATTCAATCACATTTACAAGCGCTTTATTTATTCTACGGGGAATTGAATGGTGTTAGAATAGCGCGTAAACATATCGGCTGGTACTTTAACCATTTAGGTTCATTGCCTCCAGCAACTAAAAGCAAAATTTACCAAACAGACTCGCCTAAGTTGCAGCTATCTTTAGTCAACTCTGCTTTTGATCTTTTTGCAACAATGCCCCATTAACACAGAGCATCCACGCTGCTTTATCTTGAAAATCTTATAATGACTGCTAATACCTCATCGACTCTTATTCTATCTGCACAAGTAAAAACAGCGGTTGAACATTATTTAAAACAATTGGATGGCGTTGAGTCAACAGGACTGCACGCCATGGTTTTAGCCGAAACAGAAAGGCCTTTATTAGAAGCGACTCTCAGTTACGCTAATTTTAATCAAACCAAAGCCGCCCAAATTTTAGGCATGAGCCGTAGTACTTTGCGCAAAAAACTAGATCTTTATAAATTATCTTAAACCTTACCCCTTTAATAAATTCTTATGAAAAAAACTATTAATCGCGCCTTAATTAGCGTTTCTAATAAAACCGGTGTTCTTGATTTTTGCCGTGAACTCGACAAAATGGGAATTGAGCTTTTATCGACGGGTGGAACTGCAAAATTATTAGCAGAAAACAACGTAAAAGTAACTGAAGTTTCTGATTACACGGGCTTCCCAGAAATGATGGATGGCCGTGTTAAAACTTTGCACCCTAAAGTTCACGGTGGCATTTTAGGTCGCCGAGGAATTGATGATGAAATCATGGCAGCTAACGGCATTAATGCAATTGATATGGTAGTCGTCAACCTTTACCCTTTTGAGGAAACCATTGCTAAGCCAGATTGCGATTTAGAAACTGCGATTGAAAATATTGATATTGGCGGCCCGACTATGATTCGCGCGGCAGCTAAAAATCATAATGATGTTGCTATTGTGGTTGACCACAATGATTACAGCACTGTTTTAGCCGAGTTAACTGACAACAATAATCAGCTGGAGCACAACACACGTTTTAACTTAGCGCTAAAGAGTTTTGAGCATACGGCGAATTACGATACTGCCATTGCTATTTATTTAGCGAAAGTTAACCAAGAAGGCTTCACGAAAACCTTAAATCTACAGTTCAATAAAACACAAGATTTACGTTACGGTGAAAACCCACATCAAAGCGCCGCTTTTTATCAAGAAAAAAACCCAGAAATTGGCACGATTTCATCAGTAAAACAGTTACAAGGTAAAGAGTTATCTTACAATAATATTGCTGATACAGACTCCGCTTTAGAGTGCGTTAAGACCTTTACTGACAAACCGACTTGTGTGATTGTCAAACATGCAAACCCTTGCGGTGTTGCTGAAGCAGACAGCCTTTTAGATGCTTATGACTTAGCTTACGCCACTGATCCTACTTCCTCTTTTGGCGGCATTATCGCTTTCAACCGCGAACTAGACAAAACCACCGCAGCAGAAATCATCAGCCGCCAGTTTGTTGAGGTTATTATTGCACCAAGCGTTAGCGCTGAAGCACAAGCTGTTTTAGCTGAAAAGAAAAATGTGCGTGTTTTAGAGTGCGGCCAATGGGCTGCGGATAAAGCACCTGCTTTAGACTATAAACGTGTTTCTGGTGGTTTATTAGTACAAGATAAAGACTTTGGTGAAATTACTACAGCCGATATAAAAGTTGTGACTAAACGCCAACCCACTGAACAAGAGCTGGCTGATTTATTATTTACTTGGAAAGTTGCTAAATTTGTAAAATCTAATGCGATTGTCTATTGTAAAAACGGCCGTACCATTGGCGTTGGCGCAGGACAAATGAGCCGCGTTTATTCAGCTAAAGTCGCAGGAATTAAAGCGGCTGATGAAGGTTTAGTGGTTGAAGGCTCAGTGATGGCTTCAGATGCTTTCTTCCCATTCAGAGACGGCTTAGATGCAGCTGCCGAAGCGGGTATTACTGCCGTTATTCAACCGGGCGGCTCTATGCGTGACAACGAAGTCATTGAAGCAGCTGATGAACATAATATTGCGATGGTCTTCACTGGTATGCGTCACTTTAGACATTAAGACTTCGCGTAGGATGGGTTGAGCAGTTTTTTGCGAAACCCATCATTTTGTGCAAAATTAATGGGTTTCACTACGCACCGAAAAAACCGGTGTTACGTTCTACCCATCCTACATGAATATTAAATGTGTCAGCACACCTGTTCTAAAACCCTCCCCCTCTTTCTTACCCTTTTAAAATCCTTATGAAAATTCTTATTGTCGGCAGTGGCGGTCGTGAACATGCTCTTGCTTGGAAAGCTAGCCAATCACCTAAAGTAAACACTGTTTATGTTGCTCCTGGCAATGCAGGCACAGCACTTGAAAATAAATTAACCAATGTTGATTTATCGGTAGAGGATATTGCTGGTTTATTAAGCTTTGCTCAAACAGAAAAAATTGACCTAACCATTATTGGCCCTGAAGTTCCTTTAGTGATGGGAATTGTTGATACCTTTCAGGAAGCAGGCTTAAAATGCTTTGGCCCAACAGCAAAAGCGGCACAATTAGAAGGCTCTAAAAAGTACTGTAAAGATTTCATGGCACGCCATAAAATCCCTACCGCTGAATATGCAACATTCACCGACGTGGATGCTGCAGTCAGCTATATCCAAGAAAAAGGCGCTCCCATTGTGGTTAAAGCCGATGGCTTAGCCGCGGGTAAAGGCGTTATTGTCGCCATGACTAATGATGAAGCAATTGAAGCCGTACAAGATATGCTATCAGGCAATAGTTTTGGTGAGGCCGGTAGCCGCGTGGTAATTGAAGAATTTCTGACTGGCGAAGAAG
Organism: Methylococcaceae bacterium; assembly: GCA_030627265.1. Lineage (GTDB taxonomy): Bacteria > Pseudomonadota > Gammaproteobacteria > Methylococcales > Methylomonadaceae > Methyloprofundus. The sequence continues at coordinate 712 of DAOUSK010000012.1, read as the reverse complement.
CAAGTTTTATTGTTATTGCTGATGGCAAACAAGCCTTACCGATGGCCAGCTCTCAAGACCATAAAGCCCGCGATAATGGTGATAAAGGTCCGAATACAGGTGGCATGGGTGCTTATTCTCCCGCGCCTATTGTGACCCAAGAAATTCATCAACGCGTTATGGATGAAGTGATTAATCCAACATTAAAAGGAATGGCTGACGACGGTATTCCTTATACTGGATTTTTATATGCAGGGTTAATGATTAGCCCCGATGGCAGCCTTAAAGTTTTAGAGTATAACTGCCGTTTTGGCGACCCTGAAACACAGCCGATCATGATGCGCTTAAAAAGTGATCTGATTGAATTATGTGATGCCGCTTTAACACAAAGCTTAGACCAACTAACAACTGAGTGGGATGAACGCAGTGCTTTAGGTGTTGTCTTAGCCGCTGGTGGCTATCCTAATAGCTATGCAAAAGGCAACATTATTAGCGGCTTACCGAGTGAAGACAATGCCGATAGTAAAGTATTTCACGCAGGCACAAAGGCTATTGATGGCAATATTACCACCGCAGGCGGCCGAGTATTATGTGCCTGTGCTTTAGGTGATACTTTGCAAGCTGCACAAGATGAAGCTTACCTTTTAACTAAACAAATTAATTGGGATAAGGTTTATTACCGTACTGATATAGGCTTTAAAGCGTTATAAGTGACGCAATCATTTTAATGATT
>DAOUSK010000158.1 GCA_030627265.1 Methylococcaceae bacterium | reverse complement strand
CCAAGTAAAAGCATTGGCTCCTCAGCATCCAGAGTGGAAAACGACACAGCCGTTTCAAGCCGTACTAGAAAATGATATGCAAGCCTTAGCCGCTTCTGGGGAACATGGATTACTTGAATTAGTGATGGCAACGCATGCGGATAATACCACTGAAGAGTTTGCGCAGATTGTTAAACAATGGCTAGCGACAGCTAAACACCCAAAATTTAACCGCCCGTACACGGAGTTGGTCTATCAGCCGATGCTGGAATTACTGACTTACCTACGTGCCAATGAATTTAAAACGTTTATTGTTTCAGGTGGCGGTATTGAGTTTATGCGCCCGTGGGTTGAGCAAGTTTATGGCATCCCGCCAGAGCAAGTGATCGGTAGTAGTATCAAAACGAAATTTGCAATGCGTGATGGAAAACCGGTATTAGTTAGGCTGCCAGAAATTAATTTTATTAATGATAAAGGTGATAAACCTGTCGGTATTAATCAGCATATTGGTCGTCAGCCAATTGCTGCTTTTGGTAACTCTGATGGTGATTTACAAATGTTGCAGTGGGCTACTGCCGGTAAAGGTAAGCGTTTTGCATTAATTGTTCACCATACCGATGAACTACGTGAATATGCCTACGATAGAGATTCACATATCGGTAAATTAGATAAAGCCTTAGATATTGCTCAGGAAAAAGACTGGACCGTGGTGGATATGAAAAATGATTGGAAAGTGATTTATCCGGCACAATAATTGTAGGCTATTTTGAAAATTCAGTGGGTACGCTACAAATGATATTGCAATTTTAGTTGCGCATAATACACATTCTCATAAATAATTTCAGATTTTCTGGGTGTTGCCCTTGCAAAGGTTACGTCAAGAATATCAAGGTGGCATATATTGATAATATGCAGTGCAATGTTTTTTCTTTTATACGTCAAATAGCATTATTAGTCGTTTGCTTGAAAATCCCTCATACAGTACAAGCAGAGTGGTCTGGAGGGGCTTATTCAATTCGCTAATAACAATGCTTGGATTGGTGTTTATTTTCACTTTTAACGGTAAGTAAAAGTGGTCATTTCATGTGCCAGAGACTGTTTAAGGAATAATAGTCCTACACTTAAGGAATTTTATTTTTTGCAATTATTTAACTATCAGGATAGAAAATGAAGAAAACAAACTTAACCGGTCATAGACTTTTGAAGATATTAGTCTTTGCCGTTATAACGCCAACGATAATAAGCTGTAGTCAATTCACTAAAGAGACAAAGCAAGCGAATGGCAAGACACCTGAATTTAAAGGTAAGATTGCCTTGGATATTAGGGATTCTAAGGCAGATTGGTCTGCCTATACCCCCAAATCAGCCCCTAAAGGTTCGCCCAATATATTGTTTGTTTTATACGATGATACAGGGCTGGGTGCTTGGTCTCCTTATGGTGGATCCATTAAAATGCCCACTTTGGAAAAGCTTGCAGAAAATGGCTTAACCTATACCCAATGGCATACTACAGCATTATGCTCACCGACACGTTCAACTTTACAGACAGGAAGAAACCACCACCTAAATGGTATGGCGGCAATCACGGAAACGGCGGATGGATTTCCAGGTGCCAATGGTCGAATGTCTGCAAGAGTTACGCCACTGGCTAAAATATTACAAGACAATGGCTATAGCACTTTCTGGATAGGAAAAAATCATAATGTGCCTGAGCAAGATGTTGCTTCTGGGGGCAGTAAAAAACAATGGCCCTTACAAATGGGCTGGGATCGTTTTTATGGTTTTATAGGTGGTGAAACCAATCAGTGGTATCCCGATTTAATTGAAGATAATCATTTTATTGAAGCGCCTGCAACACCAGAAGAAGGTTACCATCTTTCTAAGGATTTAGCAGATCATGCGCTGGAGATGATCCGCGACCAACAAGCAACCAATCCTTCTAAGCCTTGGTACTTATGGTTTAATCCAGGTGCAAATCATGCGCCCCATCACGCGCCTAAAGAATACATAGCCAAATACAAAGGACAATTTGATCAAGGTTACGATGTCTATCGAGAGTGGATCACGCAGCGTATGATTGAAAAAGGTATATTACCTGAAGGCACGGTGAATACACCGATGAATCCTATGCGTGCAGATATGGCAGCACCTATTGATAATGTTCGTCCTTGGGATTCATTAAATGCCGATGAGAAAAAGTTATTCGCTAGAATGGCTGAAGTTTATGCGGGATTTTCAGAATATACGGATGTTCAAGTAGGGCGTATTGTTGATTATTTAGAAGAAAGTGGACAGTTAGATAATACGCTTATTATGTATGCCGCTGATAATGGTGCGTCGGGTGAAGGAACGCCTAATGGTTCGGTTAACGAGAATAAATTTTTCAATGGCTACCCTGATGAATTATCAGAAAACATGAAATATTTAGAGGTGTTAGGTGGACCAGAAACGTATGAGCATTTTCCAACAGGCTGGGCTTCTGCTTTTTCTGCACCCTTCAAAATGTTTAAACGTTACTCACAATATGCAGGTGGAACCAATGACCCACTTATTATTTCTTGGCCAAAAGGCATAAAAGCGAAAGGTGAAGTACGTCAGCAATACCATCATTCAGTGGATATTGTGCCGACCCTTCTTGAATTAATCGGTTTGGAAATGCCTAAAGTTTATAACGGTGTTGAGCAAGAGCCACTATCAGGTGTATCAATGGCTTATACTTTTGATGCAAAACCCACTGATCCAACCAGAAAAGAAGTGCAATATTTTGCTATGTTAGGTTCGCGTGGAATTTGGAAAGATGGCTGGAAAGCGGCTGCGATTCACGCCCCTCTTTCAGGTAAAGGTCATTTTGATCAAGATGATTGGGAGCTATACCATGTTGACGTTGATAGATCTGAATCGAAAGACCTTGCCAAAGAACATCCTGAAAAATTACAGGAATTAATTGCTGCTTGGTTTGTAGAAGCGGAAAAGAATAATGTTTTACCGTTAGATGATAGAAGTGCGGCTGAAATTATTGCGATAGAAAGACCGTCACAAGAACCTGCTAGGGATAGGTACGTTTATTACCCTAATACAGCACCTGTTCCAGAAGGTGTAGCGGTTAATGTTAGAGGGCGTTCGTATAAAATACTGGCCAATGTAGAGCTGACTGACAATGCATCAGGCGTTATTTTTGCGCACGGCTCACGATTTGGCGGACATTCTTTATTTATTAAAAATAATAAACTCTACTATGTGTATAACTTTTTAGGCATCAAGCCTGAACAAGTGTTTGAATCGTCTATTAACTTAGCGGCTGGAAAATATACCGTCGGCATGGAATTTATCAGAGAAAAAACAGGTGAAAATGGTGAATCTGTCGGTAGGACTAAGCTATATATTAACCAAGAGTTAGTGGCTGAAGGATCGATGAAAACTCAGCCTGCTAAATTTACGCTCTCTGGTGACGGTTTATGTATCGCTTATGATAGTGGTGACGCGGTGAGTGAATTATATCCATCACCGAGTAAATTTAGTGGCGGAACGATTGATCTTGTGGGTGTAACAGTGGAAGGGACACCGTATAGAGATTTAGAAGCCGAAGCTAAACGTGTGATGATGAGTCAATAGATTTTTTGTTGCTTGGATAATAAGTGGGGTGATGAAAATCTAGTTTTTTCACCCTACTTTTTAATATTTAAACGCTGTGTTTTTATTCTCAAGCAAAAGAACTTCAATTCCACTGAGTTAAGAATCATATCAGCTAGGGCGCAGGTCTTTAGCCTGCTCTTATATAAATGCAGGCTAAAGACCTGCGCCCCAGTGATCGTTGATAATGAAAGTTTGAAAGCGAAATAAAAAGTGGTTCTATTTTATGCCGTGGAAATTAACAGTTTTCTCCAGCCTAGTTTTTTTGCTTCAGAAGTCTTGTTTTTTGCTATTTTAGTAGGCTCTTTCGTTTCTGGCGATGTTATATAACTTTTTGATAATGATTGCTTATACAATTAATAACAGGATTTTGGTATTAAAAATAGAGCAACAAACTCCTCCTACCCTATGAAACAGAATTTAGAAAAAAACAGCTTTAAATTTTTAAGGCTGTTTTTTTCTAAATTCTGTTTCATAGGGTAGGAGGAGTTTGTTGCTCTATTTTT
>DAOUSK010000037.1 GCA_030627265.1 Methylococcaceae bacterium | reverse complement strand
TCCGGAGAATATTATGAAATGGGAAACACCAGCATACACAGACCTACGTTTTGGCTTTGAAGTCACTATGTATATCTACAACCGTTAATTTTTCGGTTTAGAGAAAGAGAGGCTCTTAATGAGCCTTTTTTTTTGCCTATTTTTAATACGATTAATAAGAGATTATTATGCAAATAAGAGTTCTTGGTTCAGGTGCAGGTGGCGGATTTCCTCAATGGAATTGCAGTTGCCCTAACTGTAAAGCGGTGCGAGCAGGTTCTATTAAAGCGAGCACGCGCAACCAATCTTCTATCGCGGTTTCATCGGATGGAGAGCACTGGGTCTTGTTTAACGCATCGCCTGATGTACGCGCACAATTAGAAGGTTTCCCGGAAATTCACCCCAAAAATAAAGTTCGTGGCACAGGCATAGAAGCAATCGTTGTGATTGATTCTCAGATTGACCATGTCACAGGTTTATTGATTCTGCGTGAAGGGGATCCACTCGATATTTATTGCACAGAAATGGTCAAGCAGGATTTAACCACTGGCTTTCCTATTTTTAATATTTTAGAGCACTTCTGTGGCGTGAATGATCACCCTATTCCATTAAATGGTGAGTCTTTTACGATTCCCAATATTGATGATCTTGAGTTCACTGCATTAGCACTTAAAAGTAAAGCACCACCTTATTCACCACATAGAAATGATCCGCATGAAGGGGATAATGTCGGCATGATTATTCGACAGGTTTCTACGGGGAAAACGACTTTTTATGCACCAGGCTTAGGCATGATAGAGCCGCATGTAGCAAAAGCGATGTCAGAAGCGGATTGTGTGCTGGTAGATGGCACTTTTTGGACGGATGATGAGCTTGCTTCTGTTGGTCGCCCTTTACGGGCAAGAGCGATAGGGCATATTCCGCAGTCGGGTGAAGAAGGTATGATTGAAATTTTAGATGGTTTTGAAAAGCCGCGTAAAATTTTAATTCATATTAATAATACCAACCCTATTCTTAATGAAGAGTCGGAAGAGCGCGCTATACTTGATCAACATGGTATAGAGGTCTCCTTTGACAACATGAATATAGAGCTATAATGATGACTGAACAAACACCTTGGACGCGGGCAGAGTTTGAAGCTAAATTGCGTGGGATGGAGAATAAATACCATATTCATCACCCGATGCATACCTTAATGAATGAAGGTAAGCTAACTAAAAAGCAACTGCAAGGCTGGGTCGCTAATCGGTTTTATTATCAGATTATGATTCCGATTAAAGATGCTAATATTTTAGCAAATTGCCCTGATAGAGAAACGCGTGCACTATGGACGCAACGAATTTTAGATCATGATGGCCAGCCTGGTGATGAAGGCGGCATTGAAGCTTGGATTCAGCTAGGTATTGCGGTTGGCATGACGCGTGAAGAAGTTGTTTCACTTGAGCATGTATTACCTGCTGTGAGATTTGCAGTGGATGCGTATGTTAATTTTGCTAGAAGAGCAGAGTGGCATGAAGCGGCAAGCTCATCATTAACTGAAATGTTTGCGCCTAAAATTCACCAGCAACGGATTAGTAATTGGCCAGAAGTTTACCCTTGGGTTGACCAAGAAGGTTATATTTATTTCCGTAAGCGTTTAACTGAGGCGCGTCGCGATGTGGAGCATGGGCTAGAAATTACATTAGATTGGTATAAAACACGCGTACAGCAAGAACGTATGGTTGAAATTTTACAATTTAAACTCGATGTTTTATGGTCGATGGCAGATGCGATGTATATGGCTTATATCAACGATATGCCTCCCTACTTCAATGTAGTCGATAACGCTTAAACCCGTATTATTTAAAGCGTGGGATTACCACGCTTTAAAAAGTTAAATTAACAAGATGAAACAGTATGAGCATTAATCCTGAACAAATTATTCACTTTTCACCTTTACACCGATTGCAGTGGGAAGAGGCCCAGCAAAAAGATGTCATACTTTATCCCGAAGGAATGGTTGAGTTGAATCAAAGTTCTGCTGAAATTTTAAAGCTTTGCGATGGTTCACGTGCACTCAATGACATCGTTGCTGATTTAGAAGAAAAATTTAGCACGACAGGCTTAAAAAACGACATTATTGCTTTCTTAGACGTGGCACTACAAAATGGCTGGATCAAACAAGATTAAAATCACCCCTCCTCGTTGGTTATTAGCAGAGCTTACTTATAAGTGCCCACTGCAATGCCCTTATTGCTCCAATCCTTTAGACTATAGCAAGCATAATGCTGAAATTAGTACTGAAGATTGGAAACGAGTGTTATCAGAAGCGCGCAAAATGGGTGCTGTGCAGCTAGGATTTTCAGGGGGTGAGCCATTAGTGCGCCCTGATTTACCGGAACTGGTTAAGCATGCGCGAGACCTCGGTTATTACAGCAACTTGATTACTTCAGGTTATGGTTTAACGGAAGAAAAAATTCTGCAGTTAAAAGAAGCGGGTTTGGATCATATCCAAGTGAGCATTCAAGCCAGTACGCAAGACTTGAATGATCATATTGCGGGTACAGAATCATTTCAAAGTAAAAAAGAGGTTGCTCGATTAGTCAAAAAACATGGCTACCCGATGGTGCTATGTGTGGTGATTCATCGTGAAAATATCCATCAAATGCCAGAAATTTTAGCGATGGCAGAAGAGCTGGGTGCTGATTATTTGGAGTTAGCGAATACTCAGTATTATGGTTGGGCGCATGCCAATCGTGATTTATTAATGCCCACGAAAGAGCAGTATGAGAAGGCAGAAAAAATCGCGCAGGACTTTAAAGAAAAAGTCGTTGATAAAATGAAAATTTATTATGTGATTCCTGATTTCCATGAAAAGCGCCCGAAAGCTTGTATGAATGGTTGGGGGACTACTTTTTTAACCATTGCGCCTGATGGTGTGGCGCTACCTTGTCATTCTGCGCGTGAATTACCTGGTTTAGATTGTCCTAACGTTAATGACTCCAGCATTTCTGAAATCTGGAATGAGTCTAAAGCCTTTAATTTTTTCCGCGGCACTGAGTGGATGAAAGAGCCTTGTGCTAGTTGTGATGAAAAAGAAAAAGATTTTGGTGGCTGCCGCTGCCAAGCTTATTTATTAACAGGGGATATGCACAATACAGATCCTGTCTGTGATAAATCGCCTGATAATCATGTGATTCAAGAGGCAATTGCTTCTGCTAGGGAAAGTGCTTTAAGTGACGGCGAAAAGCCGCTTATTTTTAGAAATTCTAAGAATTCCAAAAATTTTTAAACTCTCGTTCCTAAGTACCTGCGATAATATGCTTTTATGTAGGTTGGGTAGAACGTAACAGCTGGGTTTTAGCTGTGTAGTGAAACCCATCAATCCCATGTGAAATGATGGGCTTCGCAAAAAGGTGCTCTACCGGTCCTACTCAAAACCTGAGTATAAATAATAATCGCGAACCCTATGAAATACTACTCTAGGCCTTTAACATGACTTAAATCTAAAGGGTCACGTATGGGCTTGCTTATATAGTAACCTTGCGCATAATCCACACCTTGTAATTCCAGTAGCTGTAAAATTTCTTTATTTTCTACAAATTCAGCAATAATCTTCTTACCAAAGGCTTGTGATACTTCCGTTAGTACTTTTACAAAAATCCTATCTTCTTCATTGATGTCCATTTGCTTAACAAATGAGCCATCAATTTTTACGTAATCAACAGGTAGAGATTTTAAGTAGTAAAAAGATGAAAATCCAACGCCAAAATCATCTAAAGCAAAATGACAGCCGAGGGATTTTAATTTATTTATCATCGATTTAGCAGATAAGAAATTAGAGACAGCCGATGTTTCGGTAATCTCAAAAATAATTAACTCTGGTTTTACATACGCTTGCTTCAGTAAACCTTCTATATAAGGCAGAATACTCTCATCACTCATCGACCGCCCAGATAAGTTGATTGCTAAGCGCACATTATTATTAGATTTTTGGAAAGTAATATGTTGTTCTATTGCTTTTCTTAAAACGAGCCTATCTATTTTGTCTATTATGCCAATTTGTTCGGCTTGGGTAATGAAATCACCCGGCATTAAAATTGTTTTATCTTCTAGTTCAATTCTTAATAAACACTCGTAATGGCTGATTTTTTTGTTTTTAATATCTAAAATAGGCTGATAAAACAAAATGAACTGGTCTAGTTTTATAGCGGTTTCAATAACATTTTTCCAGTGTAACTGTTGGGTTAGTACAGCTTGATACTCAAGCGCATGAGAAAAAACATGAAAACGAGCGCGCCCCTCTTGTTTTGCATGGTACATCGCTAAATCAGCATTTGCTAAAAGTTCCTGTTGTGTTTTTCCGTGTTGTGGATAAATAGCAATACCAATACTAAAGCTAACGGCGTGGACTTGGTCGTTAATAGTGTAATTGAGATGCTGTAAAGCGTGCAGCAGTTTATTGGCTAGAATCTGAATACCCTCTTCTGTTGCTGCGGGCACAACTAAGGTGAACTCATCACCTCCAATACGACTAAGTAAATCAGTTTCCCTGACTTCTTTTTTTAATAGGCTGCTAATATTCTGGAGTAATTCATCACCGGCTTGATGACCATGGGTATCATTAATTATTTTGAACTGATCTAAGTCAAGATAAAATAGCGCCAATTGATTTTTATAACGATCAGCAATGGCTAGCATGGAATCTAATTCGTGTTGGAAATTACGCCGATTACTTAAGCCTGTTAACTGGTCATGAGTTGCTATCCAAATTAACTGCTCATCAGCGACCTGTTGCTCAGTTACATCAATGCCTAAGCTTAGAATAATGGTTTCCTGCTCAGAATTCGTAGCAAATAATAAAGAGTGAATCCAAGAAATAAATAGGGGTTCGCTATTATTAAACGTTAAACGCCCAGAGTGATTTATTTCTGAGGGTGCCTGTCTGTGTTGTAATTGACTAAGTTTTAATAAATGTTCGCTTTCGTCCTGAGGGATAAAGTCAGCAAAAGGGCGGCCAATAATTTTGTCAGCGGTACTTTTGGTCTCTTGTAAGGCTTCATTATTAATGGATAAAATGACGCCGTCGATTGACTGGGTGATAATAATAATAGGTGCTGTTTCGATTAATTGTTCTACAAAATTACGCTGTCTAGTGAGCTCGGAAGCATTTTGAATTAATAGATGCGTATTTTCTTGTGCATCAAATTCGAGCTTTTTTAGTTGCTGGGAAACGCGAACTGCGGAGTCGGTTAGCGTGGTCATTTCATCAGCAAAAACAACATCTGTTGATTGGCTTAAAGTTTCTTGAAAAGCATCATATTTATGCTGTACGAGTAAAGGAAGCGTTTTTGATAGCTGAGAGGCGTTTTTTAAGCTTAATTGAATCGTGAGATATAAGCAGATAGTAATAAACAAAAAACCTATCAGTCCAATAACTGCCAACTGATAAAGCTTTTTTTGTAGTGCGTAATATTCGCTACTTATGTCATTAATCAGGACAAAATAAGGCGCTTTCTGATCTTGATTAATACTGAAGGCTCTTATTTCATATCGGCGTTGGTTGCTGATAAACTCTAATGCATGAGCTGTAAATGAATTTAATTCGTGTTTTTCTTTAAAATTTTTCCAAATAGGAATGTTTTCTTTAGCTTGGGTTACCACAGAAAGCTCAGAGCTGTGGTCATTAATCAATAAACCGATGTCGCTATTAACGGTCCTTTGATACTGTAGAAAAGTGTCAGAAAGTGAAACTGATAGGCTAATTGCACCGATTAGTTTTGAGTTGATTAAAGCGGGAGTGATGACTTGTTGAAAGCAACCGTTATGACAATCAAATTGGTGCTTAGGGGTTTCATCTGTGAAGACGGAGTTTAGGATTTCTGGAGATACTATTGTGCCTTTCCCCCATTGCTTGAAAGGTTCATTGTCAATACTATGAAAGCTAGCGCCTTCTAAGCCCCAAATAAGTTCCCAATGTGTCCAGTAGTCATCAAATAACTTGAGTATGAATTGCTTAGAATGGTTTTCATTCTGGGGAGTGATGATAATAGACTCGACAAAGCGCTCCAATACAAAAAAAGATTCATTATTAATAGCGCGTGCAATATTGATCTGTTTTTGTTGTGTTGCTTGACGGTCAGCTAAAAAATTACTGAGCTCTTGCTGGTAAAAGTAGTATGAAGAGGCGCTATAAAGTGAAATTAGGATGAGGCCAATGTTAATTGATAGCTTCCACTTTAAACTAAGAAAGGTTTTGCTTTTTTCCATGGTCAGAATTGGTAGGCTATTTGTAATGCGTAGATATTCCAGTCTTTAACAATTTGTCCAGGATCAGGGTTATCAAAAGCCGAAAGTGATGATGCGCCATGGACACGATGGTATTCGGCACGCAGCATCCAAGAGGGAGTAATATCCCAGCGAGTACCAAACACAATATCTTGAGTATACACTAGGTGAGCGGGAAGGCCTGTAGTTGCTTCAAAAGCATTACCTTGCGGGTCATTAATGTCTTGAACGGAAGAGTCATAACGTAATGTTAGCTGTACATTATCGAGAATTCGGTAGCCTGTTTGTATGTACCAGTGTTGACTAATGGGGCTGGTATCAAAGGTTACACCGGGATAAGGGGTTGCTAGATTATTAAAATCATTCCACTGTAACGCGTATTCAGCAGTCAAGCTAAATCTTTCACCATTATATTGAGCGGAAAGCATAAAGGAATCAATTCTAGCATTTAAGTCTTTGTAAGCGCCATCACCGTCATAATCGAGGGAGAGGTTGGCATAACTAAGAGCAAAAATATATTTCCCATTATCAATTTCATAGTTAATATTGGCCAAATAACTTAAATCAGAGTGTAGCCCTCCTGATACTTTAGGATTACTGGTGATAGCAATTAATAATTCTTTATCTTCAGGGTTGGATAGCCCCATGTTAAAAGTAAAAGTAAAGTCGCCATAGGCCGTATTGTAATCGGAATAGAATTGGCCGCCATCCATCGATAAATAAAGTGATCGAGAGCGTTCAAAATAGGCGAGAGGTAAAAAGATAGTTGGGTGTGTGGCGGCGACATCTCTGGTTTCGTTGTATAGCCCCCAAGGAACTCTAACTCGACCTGCCCGTGCGCCGAAACGCCCTTGTTCATGGGTAAAAAAAGTATAATCCATAAACGCATAATCTAAGCCAAAGTCACCCTCGCTACCTGTGCTTTCTCCCGCTCTTCTATAAAGACCTTGTATAGCAAAGCTTAAGTTGTTGAGTGCTTGGTAAGAGAGATTAAGCCCTACTTCTGTTAAACCTGCAGAAACACTGTCTTTGCTTTTCCCGTAAACATTATTGCCTGAGCTAGAAAATAACCCCTGACTAAAAAAACCGTGCACTTGGAAGTCATCCATCCAAGGCTTTCTAAGATTAGACCAGCTAAAGTCATCACTTACTTCGCTATTTTCCATGGAAGTGCTGGGAATGATTTCATCAGAAAAAGCGGGAGTGACTAGTGTCAATAGGAGTAAGCCGCTTAAGCTGAGAAATGAGAATGGAGAGAGCTTATTCATCCGGTCCTCCTTGATCAATATAGCCAATAGAATTTTTTGTTTCATTAATACGTTGTTGCATCTCAGTGATAGAGTTGACGGTAATTGGTGCTTGCCCTGTGCCCGTGTAAGTTCTTCTATTCCATGTTCTGCGTAATTGATGTGGAAATAAGTGTAATTTTTCTTTTACAAAGCGTTTATGTAAAGGATGGTCATCAGGAAGTACGATGACTTTAATTTTTTTGCCATTAGGCCAGTACAAGGTACGCATAGAAAATACACTAGGTAAATTAGTCAGTGCTTTTAGTTGCTCGGTATTTTCGGGGTGAGTAATAGCTTCGAGAGCGTGAGTGGCTAGGGGGGGCATTAGGCATAAAAAACCAAGCAAAATCTGGCAGGACAGAAGCTGCAGTTTATACTGTGTTTTATGTTTTTCGGAGAGAAGGTTCATAGTCGAATATAATCATCTTTACTGGTGAAATACAAAGAATTTTTCGGGTTTTAATATACGGAGCGAGACTCGGATATTATTGAGTTATCGCTCCTCTAAGCGCAGTGCAACTTCAGTAAATTGATTGTCGTGTATTTTGTAAGCACGAATTTCCATGACGCCTTTTACATTGAGAGAAATAATTAAATAAAGGGCTTCTGGGTAACTCGCTTGCTCCAAATCAACTTTAGAAGGGATGGCTGGAGCAGTGGGATGAGAGTGATAAATGGCAAAAAGTTGCTCAGTATTATTACGCATTTCGGCCATTGCATGAATTTGCTGTTGGGCATCTAAAGTAAAAAAAGTTGCGGGCGTATCTGATATGTTTTTTATGGGGTAACTGCGGTGTGGGATATTGTTTTTACTGCTAATAAGCCCGCAGACTTCTTCATTAGGTGTTTGCTGCGCATGATGCAATAAGTTTTGCACAATTTTTCTGGGGATAGAAACTTCAACGAAAGAGTGAGTCATAATAATTAAGGGGTTGGGTTTATCGTTTAGTTTGCCACTGTGCGTAACTAACACGTGCTTGGCCTGCAAGGTCAGTAAGGCAGTGAATATTGCTGTAGTGCTGTGCTTTTAAGATTTCATGAACTGACTGTTGCTGATCATAGCCGTGCTCTAAAACTAAATAGCCATTTTGTTTAAGGAAGTCTTTGCTTTGCTGTGCAATAGTCATAATATCTTGTAAGCCATGTTGCTCAGCAATTAAAGCCGTATTGGGTTCGAAACGCACGTCTCCTTGTTGTAAGTGTGGGTCAACGGGATCTATATAGGGCGGGTTGCTTACAATAAAATTGAACTGTTGCTGTGGCACTTGTGCAAACCAATCGCTTTGCATGAATTGAATGTTTTTTGTATGATTCAAGGTAGCATTTTGTTGCGCGATGGCGAGTGCTGCTGAACTTTTATCAACCGCTGTTATTTGGATTGATTGGAGTTCTGCTGCCAATGTAACCGCAATAATGCCTGAGCCTGTGCCTAAATCAAGCAAAGATGTGCTGGGCTCATTAGGGATTAAATCTAAGCAAAGCTCGATTAAGGTTTCTGTTTCAGGGCGCGGGATTAGGACGGCTGGCGTAGTGATAAAATCACGAGACCAAAATTCACGCTTTCCTGTGAGGTAGGCAATCGGAGTGCCTTGTAAGCGCTGATTAAATAACTGTGTAAATTGATTTAACTGGCTTTCATTAAGCTGTTTTTCTGGCCAAGCGCGTAAATGACTACGGTCCTTGTTAAGCACATGGCACAGTAAAATCTCAACATCAAGCTGTGCAGAATCAGAGCTAGGTTGTAGTTGTTGGCTAGATTTTGCAAGTAGGCACTGTATATCAGGCATAAAAATTAGCCTTCCTCTCCTAGCTGAGTTAACTGCTCGGCTTGGTTCTCACTAATTAATGGGTTGATAATATGATCTAGCGCACCCTGCATAATTTCATCGAGTTTATACAAAGTTAAATTTATACGATGATCGGTCACACGGCCTTGCGGGTAGTTATAGGTGCGTATGCGTTCAGAGCGGTCGCCACTACCCACTTGTAATTTTCTATTTTCTGAATTCTCGGCATGCTGTTTATCTTGCTGTGCAGACAATAGGCGGGACTGTAAAACGGATAAAGCTTGTGCTTTGTTTTTATGCTGTGAACGGCCGTCCTGACACTCAACAACCAGTCCCGTTGGTAAGTGAGTTACTCGAATAGCGGAGTCAGTTTTGTTAACGTGCTGCCCACCTGCGCCAGATGCACGGAAAGTATCAATACGTAAATCACTTGGGTTGATTTCAATATTATCAATTTCAGCAGCTTCAGGCATAATCGCAACGGTACAAGCGGAAGTATGTACGCGACCTTGTGATTCTGTTTCAGGGACACGTTGAACGCGATGTGCACCTGATTCAAACTTGAGTCTAGAGTAAACGTCTGTTCCATATATGCGTAAAATGACTTCTCTGAAACCACCGTGTTCGCCACGCGTTTCGCTGGTTGTTTCTATTTTCCAGCCTTGAGATTCAGCGTAACGGGTATACATACGAGCTAAATCACCAGAAAAAAGAGCCGCTTCATCACCCCCGGTTCCGGCGCGTACTTCTAAGTAGATATTGCGGTCGTCATTAGGATCGCGAGGAAGTAATAAAATTTGTAGTTCGCTTTCTAATGTTTCTTGTAATGCTTTTGCTTCGCTGATTTCTTCTTGCGCCATTTCGCGCATTTCAGCATCGTCTTCAGCTAGCATTTCTTGAGCAGCGCTCATGCTTTCTTCAGTTTCGATATAGCGGTTATAGCAATCAACTAAAGGGTTTATTTGTGAGTATTCTTGGCTTAAGGCGCGAAATTGATTTTGGTCGCTTTGAATTTCAGGTTGTGAAAGAAGAACCGCGATTTCATCAAAACGATCGTGGAGATTTTCTAATTTAATTTTTATAGATGCTTTCATAGTTAATCGGGTAGATTGAATATTTCTCTCGCTGCGTTAATCAGGTCATGGCGCTCATTTTCACTTGCAATTCTAAGTTGGACGCAGGGAGTATGGGTTAATTTATTGGTTAAGGTATGGGCTAGTTGCTGAAGTGCAGCCTCTGGAGCGGTGCCATTTTTTAAAGCCTTGAGTGCTTTATTTAAGCTTTCTTGTTGAAGTTGTGCTGCATGGTTACGGTAATCAACTATCGTTGATTGGCCGGATTGAGCTCGTATCCACGATGAAAAATTTTCCACGCGGGTATCAATGATTTCTTCAGCTTGCTCGGCTGCAAGTTTACGGGAATTTAAATTATCACTAATGATATTTTGTAGGTCATCAACCGTATATAAATAGACATCATTAAGGTTAGCAACTTCTGGTTCAATATCACGGGGTACAGCAAGGTCAACCATAAAGATGGGTTTGTGTTTACGCTGTTTTATTGCGCTTTCTACTAAACCTTTGCCTAAAATAGGCAGTTGGCTGGCTGTCGATGATACGATAATATCGGCTTCTGCAATATGTTGATGCAAATCTGATAAGGGAATTGCGTAGCCATCAAATTGACTGGCTAATGCATGTGCCTTTTCATAGGTGCGATTCGCAATGATAATGCGTTTAATACCATTTTGATGTAAGTGGCGCGCGGTGAGTTCAATGGTTTCACCTGCGCCAATAAGGATAGCTGTTTGCTGGCCTAAATCATCGAAAATTTGTTTGCTAAGCTGTACGGCGGCAAAAGCAACCGATACGGAGCTGGAGCCGATTTCTGTGTCGGTGCGTACTTTTTTAGCGGTAGAGAATGTGTGCTGGAATAGCTTGCCGAGATCTTTGCCTAATGTACCGGCGTTATTGGCTGTTTGATAAGCGGTTTTAATTTGCCCTAATATTTGCGGCTCACCTAAGATCATAGATTCTAAGCCGCTAGCAACACGAAAGATATGCCGAATGAGGGCGCTATCAATGTGGGTATACAGGTAAGGCTGAAAATCAGCAGGATTTATTTGGTGGTGTTGTGCGACCCAGTCTATAACGGGGGAAGCGTCGCTATTTTCAAGGGTACAGTATATTTCAGTGCGATTACAGGTGGATAATATCGCTGCTTCTGATATATTTGTTTGGCTCCATAGATCTTTTACTGCTGCACTCAGGCTTTCTGCCGGAAACGCAAGACGCTCTCGGATAGAAACTGGTGCTGTTGTATAATTAATGCCGAGCGCAAGAAAAGTCATTAATGCCTGCTAAAGTGAATGATGTGACAATTAAAATTAGAGCGGAAGCTCCTATTTTAAGGAACTTTGTTGATTTAGCCAAATTGTATGCTTATCTTTATAAAGTTTTTAGTAAAAATACACAGTAATATAGTCCTTGTTTAATTAATTGCAACTTAAGTCGTTAAGGAATTTCATTGAAAGTTTTAAAACTCATAGTGATAAATTGTTGTTTTGTATTAGCTGCTTGTGCTGATTTTGGGGTGAAAAAGCAAAGTGAAACGCCAATTAAGTTTGAAAAAGTAGAGAAAGAAACTCAAGCTGTTGAAAATAAGACGGCAATTAGTCCAAAAGTAATGTTTTTGTTGTTAGCTGCGGAACTAGCAGGACAGCGAGGGCAATATGAACTTGCGCTAGATGGTTATTTGCGTGCTGCAGCCATCGCCAATGATTTGGAAGTGGTTAAGCGAGCTTCGAGTATTGCTGTTTTTTTGCAGGATGAAAAAAAACTAGAGCAAGCCGTTGCTTACTGGCTAGCGATAGATGCGGATGATTTAGAAGCGAGGCATTTAAAAGCGATTGCAGCGATACAAGGGGGGCGGAATGACGTTGCAATTGAGCAAATTAACTTTATTTTGGCGGCAGCTCCCGCTGATTTTGACTTGCGCTTGCAGGTTATCATCAAGAGTTTGCGTAAGCCGAAGGCGGTTAAGGTGGCTTATGATGTCTTTAATGAATTAATTAAGCAGCACCCAAATAATGAAGCTTTTTATTTTGTGGTGGCATATTTGGACTATCAGGGGAAGCGATTTACGAGAGCTGAGAGGGCTTTAGAAAAAGCATTACTTATAAAAGAGGGCTGGGTTAAAGCGCTGCTGTTACAGGGGCAGGTTTATATTAGCCAAAATAAGTTAGCGTTAGCGACAGAGTCATTGCAGCAAGCAGTCGCTAAAGAAGATAACGCAAAGATAAGCGAACAAATAGCTCAGTTATTAGTTAACCAGAAGCGATTTCAAGAGGCTTTAAGTGTTTTAAGGCAGTTACAAGAAAAAGAGCCTAAAAATAATGCAATAAAGATACAAACTGCTCTCGTGTTACTGCAAATTGATAAGGTAGATAAAGAAGCCGAGTTATTATTGCTTGAGCTGGCTGAGGAGCGCGGATACAAAAATCAGTCATTTTACTATTTGGGACGAATTGCGGCGAGTAAAAAGCAAAGTCAAGATGCAATTGATTGGTTTAATTCGGTTGGGCAAGGTAAATATCAATATGAAGCTCAAGTCAGTGTTGCTTTATTGCTAATGAAGGAGGGGGATTTAGCTAAGGCACTGGCTCAAGTGCGAAAAATAAAACTGAACACTCCCAATAAAGAAAGCGAGTTAGCGCTCATTGAATCAGAAGTTTTAAGTAGGGATCAAAAGTATCAGCAGGCTTTTGATGTATTAAGTAATATGCTGCTTAAAGATGCTGAAAATGCAGATATTCTGTATGCACGTGCCTTAATGGCAGAAAAATTAGGTAATATAAAAGTTTTAGAAGAAGACCTGAAATATATTTTAGAGAAAAGTCCTAATGATGCGACTGCGCTGAATGCTTTAGGGTATACCTTGGTTGATAAAACCACTCGTTATCAAGAAGCTAAGCTGTATATAGAAAGAGCGTTAGCGATTAAACCAAATGAAGCGGTTTTTATTGACAGCTATGGCTGGTTATTTTTTAAGATGGGGGAGTATGCAACGGCAAAAAAACACTTAGAAAAAGCTTATGCAATAGTGCCACAAGCAGAAATTGCTGGGCATTTGGTTGAAGTTCTTGTTGCGCTAGGTGAAAATGATAATGCCAAAGAAATACTGAAAGATGCGTTGAAAAAAAATAAAAATGATGCGTATTTGGGCGCATTAAAAAAACAGCTATTAGATGAGTGACAGGCTGGTAAGAATACCCTTAATTATCGGTCTACTAGTGCTCGGTGCTTGTTCAAATGTTGGAATTGTAGAGCGGCAGGAAGGTTGGCTGGTTCCTGGTGATGGCTTAGAAATTAAGCAATGGAAGCTGCAAGGGCGGTTATTGATTAGAACGGAAGATATTTTAAATGTAAATATTAACTGGCGGCATAATGGCGCAAAGGATGAGCTAAGTTTATTTGGTGTTTTGGGCTTAGGCAGAAAGAAAATCGAAATTGATGGTAAATCTATATCTTTAGATGATGGTAATGGAAAAAAAATAAGCTCAAATGATGTTGATGGCTTTATAGCGCAGCAACTTGGGCTTGTTGTCCCCATTACCGCATTAAGACGTTGGGTGTTGGGTCAGCCGATAAACGAGGAGCCCGTACTGAAAATCAAAGATGGTTTTGAGCAGCTGGGTTGGCAAATTAAAAGCAGCCGGTTTAGAGAAACAGTGATTGGCGTGATGCCACATAAGTTAAAAATCAGTAAAAATAAAATAAAATTAACCCTAATAATAGATCGGTGGGAAAGGTAATGTCAGAACAATATGAATCTAAAAAAGGCTGGGGAATTAGGTGGTCTGCTCCAGCGAAATTAAATTTAATGTTGAGTATTACAGGGAGGCGGGATGATGGTTATCACCTATTACAGACGGTTTTTCAGTTAATTGATATAACGGATGGCTTGATTTTTACTGAATCTAAGGATAGTAGTGTACATTTGAAAAATCCGATTGCCGGGGTTAAGGCAGAGGATGACTTGACTGTTCGGGCTGCAAATATATTAAAAACGGAATCCGGCTATAAGGGCGGTGTCTGTATAGAAATGGAGAAAAACCTTCCGATGGGTGGAGGACTTGGTGGTGGAAGTTCTGATGCTGCAACTGTCATGGTGGTCCTAAATAAACTTTGGAACTTAGGGTTAAGTAAGAAAAGGCTAATTGAGTTGGGTGTGCAACTGGGTGCTGATGTCCCTGTTTTTGTTAATGGAACAAGCGTTTGGGCGGAAGGTGTTGGCGAGGAATTGACTGCGATTACGTTGCCGGAAGCTTGGTATGTGGTCATAAAACCAGAGTGTCATGTAGAGACAGGAAAAATATTTTCAGCAAAAGGATTGACACGAGATAGCGAACCAATGATAATGGCTGACTTTAACGCAGGGCAAATTAGAAATAATTGCACGGAAGTCGTTAGAGGGCTTTATTCAGAAGTGGATAAAGCTTTGAAAGAGTTATCTGCTTACGGAGAAGCAAGGTTAACTGGAACTGGGGCATGTGTATTTGCACAGTTCGACACTGAAGAAGAAGCAAAAAAAGTATTTGATTTATTGCCTTCAGGAAGGGAAAAATATTTAACGCAAGGATTAGCAAGTTCACCATTACAAGATGAAATGAGTGAAGTCTTTAATATCTAAAAATTGGGCTGTCGCCAAGCGGTTAAGGCACGGGGTTTTGATCTCCGCATCCCAGGTTCGAATCCTGGCAGCCCAGCCAATTTCTCCTATATTAAATCAATTACTAAATTAAGGTTCTCCATGAGTGATTCTTCGATGATGATTTTTTCTGGGAATGCACATAGGGTGCTTGCTAAAAAAATCGCAAAGCATCTCAATGTTCGCTTGGGAATGGCCACGGTTGGTCGATTTAGCGATGGTGAGGTTACGGTTGAGATTGAAGAAAATGTAAGAGATAAAGATGTTTTCATTATTCAGCCGACATGTGCGCCGACGAATGAAAATTTAATGGAATTACTGGTGATGATTGATGCCTTGAAAAGAGCGTCAGCATCGCGGATAACGGCAGTTATGCCTTATTATGGTTATGCTAGGCAAGACAGAAGGTCTCGGTCGGCAAGAGTAGCAATTTCAGCAAAGCTGGTTGCGAATATGGTTGGTGTGGCGGGTGCGGACCGAGTTTTAACGGTTGATTTGCATGCTGATCAGATTCAGGGGTTTTTTGATATACCCGTAGATAATGTTTATGCATCCCCTATATTGTTGGGTGATGTGTGGCGACAAAAATATAAAGATTTAATCGTGGTTTCACCTGATGTAGGTGGAGTAGTTAGGGCGCGTGCGCTAGCAAAACGATTAGATGATGCTGATTTAGCAATTATAGATAAGCGTAGACCAATGGCGAATGTTGCTGAGGTTATGCATATTATCGGTGATGTGGAAGGTAAAACCTGCGTCATGGTTGATGATTTGGTTGATACAGCTGGTACGCTTTGTAGCGCTGCAGCTGCATTAAAGAAGCAAGGTGCGGTTAAGGTTGTCGCTTACTGTACTCATCCGGTGTTATCGGGTGCTGCTATTGAAAATTTAACTAACTCAGAGCTTGATGAGTTGGTTGTTACGGATACAATTCCTCTAAATGAAGAGGCTGCAAATCTTGGGAATATTAGGCAATTAAGTGTTGCTGAGATGCTGGCTGAAACGATTAGAAGAATTTCAGTAGGTGAGTCTGTTAGCTCGCTATATGTTGATTGATAATTTTAAGTTATTGTTTGTTGGGTGTGGAGAAATAGATGTCTAGTGTTTTTGAATTTGAAGCTGTAAATAGAGCAAAAAAAGGTACGAGCGCAGCAAAAGTAACTCGTCGTAGTGGTGATGTGCCTGCTGTTATTTATGGGGGTTCAACTGATCCTGAGCATGTGGTATTAAACCATAATGAAGTATCTAAAAAGCTAGCTAATGAAGCTGTTTATTCGCATATTTTGCAAGTAAGCGTAGATGGTAAGTCTCAAAATGTTGTTTTGAAAGATTTGCAGAGACACCCAGCGAAAGATGTTATTTTGCATATGGATTTTTTGCGTGTCGATATGAATGCGAAACTTAAAGTTCATGTTCCATTGCATTTTGTGAATCAAGATATCTCTCTTGGTGTTAAAGCTGGGGGTGTTATTACTCATTCTATGGTTGAGGTTGAGGTGTCGTGTTTACCTGCTGCATTGCCAGAATACATAGAAGTTGATATGGCTGAAGTAAATGTTGGTGAGTCGGTTCATTTATCGGACTTGGTTGTTGTTGAGGGGGTTGAAATTCTTGCCTTAACTCATGGTGAAAATCATAATCTTCCGGTCGCTCAGGTTGTTAAGACTCGTATTGCTGCAGAAGATGAAGAGGCTGATGACGCGGCACCTGAAGAAGCAGAAAGTGAGTAGTGATTAGACTTATCGTTGGTCTGGGTAATCCAGGTCAAAAGTACGCAAAAACCCGGCATAATGCCGGGTTTTTGCTATTGGACGAGTTGGTAAGGATTGCGGGTGGAGAGTTTTCGCTGCAATCTCGTTTTGTAGGTAGTCTTGCTGAGTTAGTGACTCCAGAAGGTAAGCTTTATTTGTTAAAGCCCAATACCTTTATGAATCGAAGTGGGCAGTCGGTTTCTTTGGTGATGAAATATTTTAAAATATTGCCGGAAGAGGTTCTGGTTGTGCATGACGAGCTTGATTTTTCAGTGGGCAGTATGAAGCTGAAATTTTCGGGCGGGCATGGTGGGCATAATGGCTTGCGAGATATTGTCTCGGCAATGGGCACAAGGGATTTTGTAAGATTGCGTTTAGGTATAGATAGGCCTATAGAAAGTAAAATGGTAGCGGATTATGTTCTTTCTGATTTTTCAAAGCAGGAGGCACAAAAGCTAGAGGATGTATTGTCGGATTTCATTCGAAAATTCCCGCAATTATGTTCTGATGGTTACCAGTCTGTGATGAATGAAATAAATTCACAGAAATAAAAATAAAAATTATTTCCAATAAAGTTGTTGACAAAAATAAGCTATTATTTCATAATGGCTTTTCTGTATGGAGAGGTTCCCGAGCGGCCAAAGGGATCAGACTGTAAATCTGACGGCTCAGCCTTCGGAGGTTCGAATCCTCCCCTCTCCACCATTCAGATATATTAAGAATATCGCGGGTGTAGTTTAATGG
>DAOUSK010000046.1 GCA_030627265.1 Methylococcaceae bacterium | reverse complement strand
GGTTCCTTCTGCTTGGTAGCCGACAAATAAAATATCGGTGCGCTTATCTTCTATCAGTGCTTTTAGGTAGTTTACGATTCGGCCGCCTGCGCACATACCGCTTGCAGCTAATACGATGCAAGGTCTTGCTGTTTTTTGCAAGTATTCTACAGTGGCGATATGTTCTTTGTGGTCGTTAATGGTGGTGAGTTGTTCAAATGATAGCGGATGTCGCCCATGATTTATTTTGGCTGTTGCTTCTGCATCCCAGTATGGCTTAAGTTGTTTGTAGCTTTCAGTAAATTTGCTGGCGAGGGGTGAGTCTACAATTATTTCCAAATCATCCCAGTCTAAATTTTTATAGAGTTTTTCTGTTTTGTGTTTATGGATTAGTTCTTCTAGCTCATAAAGTAGTTCTTGTGTTCTGCCTATGCTGAATGCAGGGATTAAAATAACACCTTTATTTTCTAGACATTGGATAATGCTATTTTTGAGTTGCTGCTTTCTTTGTTTTCGGTTGATATGATTTTTATCGCCGTAGGTGCTTTCTAGCACTAAAATATCGCTTTTATAGGGCGGTTTAGGGTTGGGTAATAAGGGCGTATATGGCCCACCTAGGTCGCCTGAAAAAGTAATTCTCTGTTCTATTTTTTGTTGTTTTATTTTGGTTTCTATATAAGCTGAGCCTAGTATATGCCCTGCTGGTTTTAATTTTATATTGAGTGTTGTTTTGCTATTATCTGTTAACGGTATTGTTTGCCATTTTCCATAGGGAATAGCGACAACCCTATTCTTGAGTAGTTTGAGGAATTTTTTTATGATGTAGGTGTCTTTAGATAGGCCGATTTTAACGGCATCTTCTAGTACCAAGGGTAGCAAGATGGCGCTAGGTTCTGAGCAATAAATTTTACCTTTAAAGCCTGCTGCTAATAGGTATGGGATACGCCCAACATGGTCGATATGACAGTGAGTAACAATCAGGGCTTGAATATGCTCTATAGGAAATTCTATGGAAAGTTGATCTATTAGCGAACCATTGGGGGATATTTCTGCCCCTTGAAAAAGGCCGCAATCAATTAATACACCATTATCGACATCTACTTTTAACTCGTGACAAGAGCCTGTTACACCAGTGGTTGCACCATGATGTGTTATTGCGGGGTAAGTCATATGGCTTGTCTGTGTTATTGCCTTAAGAAGCGCTAATGAAATGATATCAATCCCAATAACTACTTACTGTTATCAGCAGTTGTGATATTTCACTTTTCCGTCGTAAAAATGGTGGGTTTCGCAAAAAGACGCTCTACCCACCCTACGAAAAACCTAATTAAAATACCTGTATAAAACTTGTGTAATATGGAGCATTCGTTGCGCTGTTTATCCCGTATTCCATGCCTCCATACGGGCTACGATGCTACCGTACGGGCAATCCCTTGTGGTTGCCCTCAATTCGCACAAAAACCAGAAACAACGTATTGTTTTCATCGTGATTTACGGGTACCCACAAGGGGCACCCCTACGATACTCAACCACTATGGACTAAAAGTCCATAGTGGTTGAGTATCGTAGGATGTGCTGAGGAACGAAGCGCATCAATAGCCGATGATGGGCCTCCTTCGTCGGTACATCCTATGACTTAAATTATCTATAAACTAGGAAAATAAAATACGTAGAAAGCGGCTAGTTTCGACAACCTAGATCTGATCTAAATCAATGCCATATTTCTCCAGAACTAACGCTTTAATTTTCTGCCCATCTTCATTGTCCTGTATGGCTAAAGGGACAATGCCACCCTTTCGCTTTTCTTTAATAACATCAAGCGCGACTTCTAAGCTAATTCTTAATTCATCTTCTGCATAACTAAAAGCAAGACATAAATCGCATATGTTATTAATTAACCTCGGCACGCCGCCTGTAAAATAATAAATAATGGCGCATACCGCACGTGAAAATATATAGGCATGACCACCGGCAATCACGATACGATGCTGAATATATTGCTCTGTTTCTTCGTAATCTAATGGTGTTAGGTGAAACTCTATAGAAATTCTTTGTGCAAAATGAATGAGCTCAGGTGTTTTTAGTTTATCAATAAGCTCTGGCTGCCCGACGAGGACTAATTGCACCATCACTTCGCTATCTATATTAATATTCGATAGCAAACAAAGCTCTTTTAGAGTTTGAGTATCCATATTTTGCGCATCATCTACAATTAATATGGCACGCCGCTGCTCATCATGTAAGAGCTGAAAAAAATCTAATAATAATTGGTACCGATCCGCTTGGTTATCGGCTCTTTCTTTTATTTGAAAAGCCTGTAATACCCAAGAGAGTAAATCCCCAAATGAGGCATGTGTGTTGGTGATTAAACCTACGGCACATTCATCACCCAATACATTTAATACATGTCGAATCACCGTGGTTTTACCCGCGCCAATTTCTCCCGTGATGACGGTAACACCCGCTTGACTCATAATTCCATATTGCAATATGGTGAGTGTTTTTTTGTGTTTTTTACTTAAATATAAAAACTGTGGGTCGGGTGATAATGAAAATGGTTTTTTAGTTAAGCCAAAATGCTGTGTATACATAAAATATAATACGCTATTAAAAATAGAGGCTACCAACTTCAAACGAGTCAGGTCCTCAGGTAAAAAAGTAGTCTGTAGGATGGGAGAACGTATCACCTATCTTTTTAGGTGCGCTGTGAAACCCACCAACCTCACGTAAAGCAATGGGTTTCACTTCGTGCTCTAACGGGTCGCAAAAGACGCTCTACCCATCCTACGAAAAACATCAACCAAAATGCATAAAATAATTATGCTCTAGGATTTAAGTATAAATTTATTGCTATTAGTATAATTAATATTGCCCTATATGTTCCGGTATTTTTTCTGCTTTATTTAGCACTGTACCTAATAAGTTTGTGCCTGATAATAGCTGTATAGATTTACTAATATCATCTGCTTTGCTTTCCCCTTCTGCTACCACCATTAAAGCTGCATCAAAAAAATCCATACTTACTAAAACATCATCACTTGTTAGTACGGGTGGTAAATCAAAAATAATAATACGTGATTGGTAGCGCTGTTTAATTTCTTGCACAATCTCGCGCATTCTATGGCCGGTTAATAGCTCTGATGTTCCATCCATTGTCCCTGTACCGGGCAATATTACTAAGCGTTCTATACTTGGATTGACTAAAATATCTGCAACTGGCACGTCACGTAATAAACAATCTTGCAATCCTTGACTTACTTTAAAGTCAAAATAATGTTGGATTTGTGGGCACCTTAAATCTAAATCAACTAATAAAACTGTTTGGTTAACTTCCATTGCCATTGCTATGGCTAAATTAACGGCAACCATGGTTTTTCCTGCGCCTTGCGAGGGAGCGGTAACACCAATACTATTCCAGTTATTATCTCTTAATTGTTTTAAAACTTTTGTTCTTAATAATCGAAATATTTCTGGCTCTGGGCCAAACTTTTCTAATGAAATAACACGGCGCTCGCGCATTAACACAGGATCAATTTTATGTATTTTAGTTTGCGTGTAACTTATCGTCTCATTTTTTTTTGTTTTAGTTTGCGTGTAACTTATCGTCTCATTTTTTTTTGTTTTGGTCGTTCTCTCTATTTTTTCTGCCTTTTTGACTATTTTCTCTGCTTTTTTGATTATTTTTTCTAGTGGATCTTTAGCCTCTGCTTTTTTGACTATTTTTTCTAGTGGATCTTTAGCCTCTGGTGGCTGAGTCATTTTTTGTATTACTTTTTCTAATCGATCCATTTCTGTATCTCACTTATGCTTTATAAGGTGATGGGAGTATTTACCTACCCATCCTATATTTTTATAGACGACTTATACCAACCCTAATAGGTTTATACTCAAATTAAGATGCCTAAGAAAAACCGTCATTCCTGCGTGCTACTCAGTCAATCTGGACACAAGCCTTAGCAGGAAGCTATCATGATCATAAAGTTCCCGGTTAACTATTTCGGGAATGACGACGATGGCAGTAAATTCCTGAGTAAATATATTTAACATTTATGTAGGGTGGGTAGAGCGTAGCAGCTGTCTTTTTAGCTGTGTAGCGAAGCCTTACATAAACATTAAAATAATTACGCACCGAGGTTTAATCTCTAATCTATTGTACTTGTTATTATTTTTCGCTAAAACATATTAATTCGGTTGAGTACTTTATACCAAATCATATCTAGGGGTTGGTATAAAAAATGCGTTGCTGCGACCACAGCAATCAAGAGCAAACTGGAAATAATAATAAGTCGACGTATATTTTCCTTGCGTTCATCTATATCCACTTGAATTTTAATATAAGGTATAACCACCAGCGGTTCAATACCCGTTAGCTTTTCTAAGGCTTTATGCCCCCTTAAACTACCATCAAGAATTTCCGCTAAATAACCGATACCAAGACCTACTGCTACTGACAAAACCAAGCCTATAACCAATATTTTAAAGCGATTGGGTTTTACTGGCTTTCTCGGTACACGCGCAGGCTCTATTAAGGAAAACTTTTCTGCTTTTTGCTCTTCTTCCAGTGTTTGTGATAGCTTAGCATCTAATGATTTAGCTTTTAATTCCTTATACTTTTGCTTATTATTATCTAAATCTCGCATTAAGTCATAATATCCACGTTCTACTTGATGCGTTTTCGATACCCTGACTTCCAACTCAGCTAAAGATTTTTTTAATCTTAAGCGCTGCTGGTAAATATATTGCAACTCATTTGCTGCAATACTTTGTTCATTTTTTAATTGTATATAAACAGGATTATTAGCCGTTACAATCCTTGTTTTAGTGCCCGCCCCTGATTTTGGCAAAGCCTTCATTTTTCGTTTAACCGCTCTTACATCTGGGTGAGATTCTGAGTATTTTCCTAAAAGATACAGATATTGCGCTTCCAACGAGGCTGAGTTTTCGCCCCCCCCTTGGCTGGACGTGCCATTCATCACATTAGGACTTGTCACATTTAACTGCGTACGTATGCGGACTCTACGTTCATTTAGTATTTTTTCTTGTAGGGATAATTGTTGAAGATTATTTTCGACACGACTAATTGATGCAATATTAACGGGTAATAATTCAGGTAAACTATTTTTATTGCTTTCTTTATATTCTGCTATTTCATTTTCTATTTTTTGAATGTCTACTTTAAATTTTCTCGCTTCATCCTCTAAAAATTTAGTTGTGTCTGCTGCCCTTTCTGTTCTATTTACTACATTAGCACTTAAATAAAACGTGACCATTTCATTCGCTATTTTTTGCGCAATAACTGGCTCTTTATTATTAAAGGCAAGTTTAAATGCCAAGGTCGCCTTTCCGCCGCGACCTTTGCCTATTACACTTGCCGTGACTAAGGTTAATTCAGTGTTTTCTCTAAACTTTTCTGCTAAAGCTGTTTGGCTTAACTCTTTACTCTGTTTTTTATAAAGCCCATATTTCTTGATAATTTTATTAACATTATCAATTGTCATCACTCTTTGTTCTATCTGCTGAATACGCTCATCAGCAAAGCTCACTACGGTTGATTGCACTAAACTAACAGGAATATGCTGCTGCTCAATTAATATAGTTGCTTCAGAGCGATATACAGCAGGTAAAAGAAGTGCCACACTCACACTTAGAATAATGAGCAATAACATCGGCAATAAAATTAAATATTTTTGCCGCCTTGCCATTTGTACATAGTCCATTAAGGATTTTATATCTTCTTCCATTTCCATCATAATTACCTAGATAAAGTTAAACCTTGCCAATTATAACCGAGTGTTAACATAATTCGATTTGACTGAGCATTATTATTTGCTGTGTTGATTAATTGTTCTTCAACTTGCCAGCGGTATATATAACTCGTTTTTAAAAATATAAACGGCGTTATTTTCCAATTAATTTCAGCACTTGCAGTAATGTTGCTACGATCATTATTCAGAACAGAAGTACTGAAGATACTGGAGGTACTGATTGATTTTGTTTTTTGATATTGACTAGTCAACTGACTAGAGATTGTTTCTGTTAATTGATATGACACATTAAAACCTACACTCGACCGTTGATTTAACTGCCCGCTCCCATCAGGTGTTATCGATTGATTAAACCTTAGCCCTGAGCTTAGCACTTCCCCTGTATAGTTCAGTGCTGAATTAATTAAAACACCTTGTGAGGTGCGATCAACAGTAAAGCCCAGCTGGCTATTCTCACTCACTGTATAACGATAACCCGCATCTAAATAAATATCCCAACTATCATTAAAGACATAACTATTCCCCAAGGTAACAGAGTAATTTTGATTCTTTGTGTTTCTAGTATTTCCATCGGACTTATAAAAAGAAACATTACTACTGAGCGTCGAGGTGTATTGCTTATTCCAGCGATGCCTCCAGCTCAAGTTAAACCCCAGATGGGAGTTATCATTACTCGATAAATTAATAAGAGTGACATCTTCATCAGAATATAAGCTCTCTGAATATTCCACACTGGTATTTAAGCTGTCTTGTGCACCTATCGCATAAGCAATACTCGGTGAAATCGACCATGTTGCTCTTGCTGCGTCTGAATTGAAATTACCCGTATCATCTGCTGCGGTATTACGTGCAGGCTGGATCCTATAGTTTGTGGTCAACGCATAATTTACTCTTTTGGTTTGATAACTTCCGGAAAGACTGGTATTTATTTTTTGCCGGCTTTTTTCTAACTCGTTAGAGTAAACCTCTACCCCATAACCGACAGTTGCAGCCAACTCTGCATTTCCTGTTTTATAACCCGCATTTAATTGAGGTAAAAATTCATAAATAAAGGAGCCACGCTTGTCTGCACCTGTTTGCATCCTAATGTTATCATCATAGGACATTTCTTGGTTAATACTACCGTCAATATACCATTCTGCCCCATTGGCTATACTAATATTGAGTAAACCTAGTATCAACGGAATTAATCGCTTTATTATCATATACTTAATATCACATTTAACATTCCTGTAGGATGGGTAGAACGTAACAGCTGCTTTTAGCTGTGTAGTGAAACTACATCAATCCTATGCAAAAACGATGGGGTTCGCAAAAAACGCTCCACCCACCCTACGCAAACCATTTAATGCATTCATCATCCCCAAATGCTCTTGTCGGAGACCTATTACTTCAACATAAAAAAATAATGAATTACGGCACTACAACCACATCACCACTTTTTAAAACAATATTACTCTCCAGCTCGTCTCCATCTTCTAGCTCGCCATATTCAAACTCGATTGAAGTTGGGCCTTTGTCGGTTCTGCGTAAGATACGGATATCATTTGATTTTGCAAAAGTAGTTAACCCACCCGCTAAACTTAATACCTGCATCACATCCAAAGGTTGATGCATAGTAAAACTGCCGGGACGCTGTACTTGCCCTATCACATAGACACTATTGCCCTCTGATGATTTTACAGAAATATTCACGACCGGATCTGTAATATAATCAGATAATTTTTTAACTAGTAGCTCTCTTACTTCCGTTAAAGTAACGCCTGATACTGCAATTTCACCGACTAAAGGAAAGCTAATATTGCCATCAGGTAAAACACGTATTTCTCGCCGTAGCTCTTCTTCTTTCCAAACAGAAATTTCTAATATATCACCCGCATTAATCATATAAGCCGATTTATCAGCAGCATGCGATATCTGTTGGTTAAAAGCAAATAGACAAAATAAAATAAATTTCACTGTTTTTTTCATGTTACTGCTCTCCTTATTTTTAATAGGGCTAATCATATCGTTTTCTACTATAAATAAAAACGTTTATTGATTTATTCCAAGCAATTCTTGTGGCGACGAACTTAATACGGGACATCACTGTGGGCATGCATTGCTACAAATAAGCTCACCCAACCTACGTAGCCTGATTTTCATCAGGCAAAAAAAAAGGGAAGCTAAAAGCCCCCCTTTTTCTTAACCACGATTTAAGCTTAAAACTTAAGCAGCGATCGCTGAAGATTTACGACGTGAAGCGCCAAATAATCCCATTAGAGCAGAACCAAACAACCATACTGCTGCAGGTACTGGTACTGCACTAGCAGAAAGAGTTGCGGAACCCGCTAAGCCATCTGTACCCAAAAATCTAACACTATAGTTACTAGCAGTCGCTAAAACCATAGAGAAGCTACCAGAAGTATTTTCAATCAGTTCTTTGATTACAGTGCCAGCTTTAAGCAACTGAAGTCCAAAACCACTAACTGAACCCGCAGTCTGATCATGAAATGCTACATCTAATTTCATTTCAGTTAAGCCCCTGTTCGATTTAAGAGCAAACTTATGGTCTGTTTCAAAAGGAGATTCTTCGTTAAAAAACACAACAGAATCTTCATCTACAACAGGCGTAGAAGCAGCACTTACTTGAAAAGAAAACATCACAAAAAACAAACTTACTAAAATTTTTTTCATTTTAAATCTCCAAAGATCTACAAATTAATTTATATATATAAAATACAAAGTGAATTTGCGGTCCAGCCACCTTAATTAAGTAAGGTCTGTAACTTTCCGTCCCTACTTCACAATAGGTTTGGCGGATGCATCCCAGCAATAAAACATCCTTTATTTCAAAGTCCGAAGAAAAATACATTTCCCTGAACTTGTGTTGCATTATACCTAACGTTTCTCATTCGTCTACTGTACTTGAGCATAATAAAGAAATTAATAAACCTTATCCCCCGAGAAGCCTTTAAACACGGTAAAAAAAACAATTTTAAAATCTCCCCACAAGGACCAATTGCGTATATATTGCAGGTCGTACTTAACCCTACCTTCCATTTTATCTAAAGTGTCTGTTTCTCCACGAAAGCCACTAATTTGTGCAAGCCCTGTAATACCTGGCTTTACTTTATGGCGCAGCATGTAACCGTGTATTTGGCCTCTATATATTTCATTATGCGCCACAGCATGTGGGCGCGGACCAACAATAGACATCCGCCCTTGTAAGACATTTATAAACTGAGGTAACTCATCTAATGAGGTGCGGCGTAAAAAAGCACCGAGTTTTGTGACTCGTGGATCATTTTTTTGTGCTTGCTGTACGTTATCACCATCTTCTGCGACTGACATGGAGCGAAATTTCCATACGGTAATTTTTTCTCCTCTAAACCCATAGCGTCTTTGTTTGAATAACACATTCCCAGGCGAGGATACCTTTACGGCTATCGCTATCAATAGCATCGGAATAGAGATTAATATTAAAATAAAAAAACCAACGATAATATCAAATGCACGCTTAGCCGCGCCATCTACCCCGTAAAAAGGCGTGTCATGTACACTGAAAACGGGTATTCCTTTTATATAGCTAATATTTGACCTTAATAAGTCAAAGACAAATAAATCCGGCACATAATAAACCGATGCGGTTGTATCCGAGAGCTCAGCCAAAATGCTTTTAATTCTATCTTCCGCTTTTAATGCCAGGGTAATGTAAATAATATCCACTTCACCCATTTTCGCTTTACCGACTAACTCCTTAATTTCCCCCGATATGACTTGCTTAACCTCATCACGAGTTGGGTTTCTATCATCAAAAAAACCGATAAAATCTATGCCCATCCAGTCTTCTGTTTTGAACACATCTAGCAGCTCTCCCCCTAATCGCGTTGCTCCAATAATGCCGACTTTACGTGTATTGCGCCCCATTTTTCTAGCAGATCTTACGATTCTATTTTTAATCACATGCCAAGAAATAAGCTCCACCGGTACGGCGATACACCATAATAAAAAGTTTTCTTCATTTAAAGGTGTAATAAAATGGCTAAATTGAGCGACTAAAATCAGCACTGTTAGCGAGCAGCCCCATGCTATTATAATTTTCTTAATTTCCTGCCTTAAAGGTAAGCTTCTATTTTCTTTGTATAGCTCTAAAAATTCAGAGAATATATAAAAACTAAAGATACTTAACATTAACCACCACGTATGCTCATCACTCCACTCAATCTGCCTTAAATCCAATACAGCCCATAATGTTAAGCCGACAACGAGCATATCTAGTAGCTCTCCGATAATAAGCAACTTGGAATTGTATTCTCTAATTAACCCGCGACTATCCGATTTCATCTTTTACCTATTTTAAAAATTTGTTATTTGTTATTTAAGTCAAAACAATAATTAAGATGCGTTTGTTTAACTTAGCAAAACGACGGGGTTCACAAAGAGTGCTGGGACAACACATATTTATGTAGGGCGGGTAGAAGAACATAGCAGCTACTTTTTAGCTGCGCAGTGAAACCCACCAATCTCACGCAAAGCGATGGGTTTCACAAAAGGCGCTCTACCCATCCTACTTCAAATCTTGGCTAATTTAGCCGCACTCTTGGGTCGACTAGTGTATATGAAATATCGGTTAATATTAAGCCAATAATATATAAAACTGAGCCTAAAAACACCATCGCTCTTACAATGGCAAAATCTTGGCTGTTGATTGCATCAATGGTGTAGCTCCCTAAGCCTGGAATGCTAAAAAAGGATTCAGTAATTAAGCTACCCATGAATAACAACGGCAATATCACAACGACCCCAGTTAATATGGGAATCATGGCATTTTTAAGTACGTGTTTGAACAATACTTGTGTTTCCGTTAAGCCTTTTGCTCGCGCAGTTCGCACATAATCTTGTTCGATTTCTTCTAAAAATAAACTGCGATACCATCTAGCGCCTGAACCTACGCCTGCCACAACGGCAATCAATACGGGTAGCAATAAAAACTTAACGGCATTAAAGCCGGTGTCGTAACCAGAGATAGGCACTAGCATGAGTAATTTACCCACTAAAAATTGCCCGCCTATAATATAGAATAAAGAAGAAATCGACATAATCACGATACAGATGACAATACTGCTCAATTCTAGGTAGCTTTGCCTGAATAAGACCATCATTAACGCTACGCTGATATTAAGTATTAAGCCCAACATTAAAGAGGGCAAAGCAATGGCTAAGCTCGGCCACATTCTTTGCTGTATATCTTCGCCTATATTTCTACCATTATCTGAGTTACCAAAATCAAAGACAAATAAGCGTAATGACTTTTGATAGAAAATAGTTTTTTTGATGCTATCAACCCCTTCTGCCTCAGAGTTAATTAATAAAGGTAAATGATAACCTCGTTGCTGCTTCCAGTTATCAATTGCTTGCTCGGTGACATGTTTTTGCCCTAAGTGCATACGCGCCATATCATCGGGACTATTAACAATAAAAAACAAGATAAAGGTTAATACATTCACTCCAAACAGTAGAGGAAATGCATATAGCAATCGGCGTAAAATATAGTTGAACATAGTTTTAATTCTCTGTGCTGGTTACGCTTAATGACTTACCCATAATAGTTATTCCAGTAGGGGCTGCGCCTTGTGCCTGCCCTTAGTAATAGTCAGTTATCAGGGCAACCACAAGGGATTACCCCTACGAAAAACTAACTAATCGTCTTTTTCGCTTTATGCTGAAAACTGCGTACTGCGGGATAAATTAATAATACAAGCACTATCAATAAGGCTATCACTGGCCACCAAATCGCTTGATTCCATTGCTGTCTTGCCTGCTCTCTTTCTGCTGCGTTAATACGCAAATATTTTAACTTATTATTGGCCATTAAATTAGGTTTTAGGTTTTGATACCACTGATGGTAGAGCGAAAAGCTTTTAGGGTGCAGGCCAAATATCCACGGCGAATCATGGCGAATAATGGCTTGCATACGCTGAATGATTTTTTGTCTCTGCTGATTATTTGGCATATTGCTCATTTGATTAAATAACTGATCAAACTCACTATTTTGATAGTTCCCTGCATTTTCTCCCCCCGTTATTGCTTTTGCATTTGGCCCATATAAAAGAAAGAAGAAGTTTTCTGGGTCTGGGTAATCAGCATTCCAGCCCCACATAAAAATTTGCGCATTGCCTTTCTGCATTTTTTGCTGAAAACGATTGTAATCAGTTGCCCGTATGACCAACTGAATGCCCAATTTAGAAAACTGCTTACGATACCAATTTAATCGCGCCCTATCATCTGGCCCACTTGCTGCAGTATCTAAATATAAAATAAGGGCTTTACCGGTTTGCTGGTCTATGCCTTCTGCGTAACCCGCGTCTTGCATTAGTTGTTGTGCGACCTCTAAGGGCTTTCTTTGTGCCGCCCCGTACTGCCAAGTATAAAGATAAGGGTTGATACCTTTTTCATTGGGCTGATAGCCAAAAATACCGGGTGGAATAGCCCCTTGAGCTGCAACACCGCGCCCATTCATAAAAATAGAAATATACTCTTCATAATCTATTGCTAGTGCGATAGCTAAACGTAATTTTCGAGCTTGCTCTGTTTTACCGCCGACCGTTGAGTCGAGCATATTAAAACCCATATAGAAAATAGAGCTCATCACCGCTGTTTGTAGTTGTATTCCTTTTTGTTGCATATTATCAGTTAAAGATAATTCGCCATCTCCCGTAAACTGTATGGCTTGATCAAAGCTATCAGAAGCGATACCCGAGGCATCATAATAACCTTGTAAAAATTTAGTCCAGTAGGGAATGCTTTCTTTTTCTAAGCGATAAATAGCTTTATCAATAAAAGGCAGTTGTTTGCCCGCATCTTTTAATAAACCTTTTTCTTTATCCCCTGCCTCCCCCTCAGTTGGATAAAAATCATCATGATAGTTTGGGTTTTTTAGCATGACCATTTGTAGGTTTGGGTTATTTTCTTCTAGCATATACGCCCCTGTTCCTAAAGGGTGCCAGTCTAAAGTAATATTTTTTTCGATTAAACCTTGCTGGCTATAAAAAACATCGGCTTCCCACGGCATAGGAGCAAAAAATGGCATAGCTAGCCAAAAAATGAATTGTGGGTATTTGCCTTTAATACGAATGCTATAACTGTATTTATCCAGTACTTTAACGCCTAAAATCTCATTTTTTGTTAGTGCACTTCTAGGCTGACCTTTTATAGTTTCTGCATAATCCGCTAAACCAACGATAGTTTGCTTCATTAATTCGGCAATGGGCGATGAGATTTGTGGATGTACTAAGCGCTTAACCTGATGCACATAATCAGCGGCAATTAACTCACGTGTTCCGGTTTGTTTAAAGCTTTGTAATGTTTTTAACTGCGCTAATTCAGGGGTAGATAATTGATGATATAAATAATCGCCTTGCGGATTTTTTGCTAATGCAGGATGCGGCTGAAAATAAATATTACTTTTTAGTTGGATAATATAGTCTGAATAAGCAATATCTTTCGCTGCCGCCTTATTAGATAAGCGCACACCCTTATCATCATAATAATGAATTTCCGGCATTTTTTTAGCGGTTAAGGGTTCTAATTGATACGGGCGTTTTAAGAAGTGATATTGGAACGGTGGCTCGTAAATCTGGCCAATGAAGGCGAATTCATTTGAGCTATAAGATTTTGCAGGATCTAAGTGTCTGGGACGCTCTGAAAATGAGGAGTATAAAATAGCTTGCTCATTATTCTCTACTTGAGGGTACGGGTTATTTAATGGCTGTTCAGAACACGCGACTAATAATAAACAACTTAAAAAAAAATAACGCAATTTAAAACCTAACAACATAATAAAATCCATTAAAGCATGCTATATTTATAAACATCTGTGCAGTAGTTAGCACCATAAAATCAAATAATCAAAAATGCGAAAGTTACAAAATTTATTCACTCAAAATGCTTTATGGGCGGAAGAAAGAGTAAAAGAAGATAAAGAATTTTTCACTCGCCTCGCTAGCCAACAAACCCCTGAATATTTATGGATAGGTTGTGCTGATAGCCGCGTACCTGCTAACCAAGTTTGTAACATGCAGCCGGGAGAATTTTTCACCCACCGTAATATCGCTAATATCGTACATCATACAGATATTAACTGCTTATCTGTTATTCAATATGCGATTGAGGTTTTACAGGTCAAACATATTATCATTTGCGGGCATTATGGCTGTGGCGGTATTAAAGCGGCGATGGAAAATAAAGAGTCGGGCCTAATCGACCACTGGTTACGCAGTCTTAAAGATTTATATATCGCGAACAAAGAGCAAATTGATGACATCCCTAATTATGATGATCGAGTAAACTTTTTATGCGAAGAAAATGTGCGCCAGCAAGTCACTAATGTTTGCCATAATTCTTTTGTACAAAATGCATGGCACGATAATAAAGAATTAACCGTGCATGGCTGGGTTTATGATATTAATAACGGCAAACTTAAAGACCTTGATGTTTGTTACAGCGCAGCCAATCAAGTACCTGATATTTATCGTATTGCGCCTTAATTTTTCTTTAGATTTTTTTAGGGCTGCCGCTAATATTTATGTACTAAAATAATTTTAGGTGACTATTATGCAAGATATAACGACTAACTTTGGCACAAAGGTTCATGAGCTTAAGCAAGATTACGGTAAGCAGCAACTAGGCGTACATGTTTCGGACGCGGCTCATAAAAAAAATGCAGCCAGAAAAGCAGAAGAACCTCAACCTAGCGCAAAACAGCAACTCAACCAAGCTATTTTACAAGCCAATGTGGATGTTAGCATTAGTGCAGGTAATCAACCGATGGCGCTATTATTCAAATCGGCCATTGAAGGAATCAATGACGTTTTAGGTGAAAACACCATCCAAAATGCTTATGACTCTGGCCTTGATGTTAGCCCAGAAGCAACCGCAGGTAGAATTGTTTCTTTAAGCACGGCTTTTTACCCAAGTTATAAAGAGCAACACCCTGAATTAAGCGAAGAAGAAGCCGCTACTAAATTGACCGATCTGATTTCTGGCGGCATCGAGCAAGGTTTTGCAGAAGCACGTGAAATCCTTTCTAGCCTTAATGTTTTAGAAGGCGATATTGCGAGTAATATCGATAAAACTTATGATTTAGTGCAAGAAGGTTTGCAGGCATTTCTGGATACTTATGTTAACAATAAGGAAGAGCCTGAAGCAGCTAGCCAAGATATAGCTGGCACTGAGTAATACCAATCTCAATAAATGCGTGCCCATCAATAACTGTGGGCATCGCACTTAAGAGTGCTGTGAAAGTATTATGCGTAGGGTACGCATTGCGTACCTTTTGAATGATAAGGGTTGCAATGCATACCCTACATAAAGTTATCCCGAGTTAAGCATCCTAAAACACCATCCAAACTATTTCCAAATCCCCACAACATTGGTGAAATCATCCGTCCACGGTTTCATATCAAAATACAAAGCGGGCTTTTGCCAACGAGCCAAACCTTTTTGATATAAAGGCGCTAAATTTTGCTCTGTTGCTGAAAATACAAACCAATCTGTCGCGACCACTAGGGGCGCTGCTTTTTTAGGCTTGAATTCTTGTATTAAGGCCGCGTAATTTAACTGCCTTGCATGATCCGCCAATACTTTTTTTAATGCCAGGTGTCGATTGGTAATATGAAATATCAACATTCCTTTAGGGCTTAGTTTGCTCATATATAACTGCAAAGCTTCTTGAGTTAATAAATGCGTTGGTACTGAGTCTGAACTAAACGCATCAATCACTAACAAATCAAACTTACCATCAGCTTCCGCTAGTAATGATAAGCGCGCATCACCAATAATCATTTTAGCTTTAGGCGTGCACTGACTTAAATAAGAGAAATACTGAGTATCTTTTGCAACATCAACCACAACTGGGTCAATTTCATAAAATGACCAATCTTGCCTAGGTTTAGCATAACAAGCTAGCGCCCCTGCACCTAAACCAACAACTCCAACATTCCAGTTAGCATTTTCTTTGTCATAGGTTTTAAATAGCTGTCCCATTGGCCCTGGGCGACTGTAATACGTCAGCGGCTCTTTACTATGTAAACCTAATCTTTGCGCACCATGTTTGGTTGTGCCATGAAAGATCTCTTTATAGCGTTCCGCTTTGCCTTGTTCATCCATTAAAACGCTATCGCGCACGGATAAAACACCAAAAAATGTACGCTCTTTATAAACTGTATTCGACATGTAATACCGCAAGCCGACGATACTAAAAATAATCACTCCGGTTAATAAAGCTAAACTCACCGCTTGCTTGCGG
>DAOUSK010000180.1 GCA_030627265.1 Methylococcaceae bacterium | reverse complement strand
CAAAATCATTCCTAGGCGCAACATACTCACTCGCCTGCAAAACATAATCAAATACCTCACAATGCCCCGCAATAAATAACTTTGATAACTCTTTACGCTGTACCTTCCCTGTTGTAGTAACAGGAAAAGCCTCTAACTGAATTAGCTTTACAATATTTTTATTATCAATTCCATAGCGCAACAAAATCCCAACGATAGCCGTAAAAATCGTCTGTAATTCCAGTGCAGAAGCCCTTTCCTTAACGACCAACACACCATTCCCTGTCAGTTCATTATCATAAGGCGCAATTGCAATACCCTCTTTAATATTCAGAGCCTCATACAAATCACGTTCCAATGCATCAGGTGAAAGCTTAATACCGCTACAATTAATCAAATCATCCGCGCGCCCTTGGTAATAAAGATACCCGTCCTGCACCTTCCCCAAGTCATTTGTCTCCAACCACCCAGCCGCATCCACATTACTGACAATATGCCCCTGCTTTAAAATCTGATTAGCAACATGCGCCCCACGAATACAAATGCGACCAGATTCAGAAATTTTAATTTCCGAGCCACCTGTAGCAGTACCTACCGAATCTAACTTATTTCCAGACGCCTGATCAACCCGTAAAAATGTCGTACGGGAAGCCTCAGTCAACCCGTAATGCTGAACTATAATTGCATTAGAAAAAAGCCCCTTTAACTCTTCTTTTTCCTTCTGTCCCATATACTGGCTACCAATCTCAATCCACTTTAATTTTAAAGCCTCAGAGCCAAAAACAGATTTATTTTTTAATAAAATACGCCATAAAGTAGGTACTGCGGAAATAGCATTAATCTCACCCGAATTAAGCATATCCCTAATTTCAAAAGGATTAAAACCGTTTTCAGGCAAAAATGCTTTACCCCCCAGTGCCGAAATAGCACGAAAACGACCCAAGCCAAATGAAAAATTTGCAGGCACCCCAACATACTCACAAATAGAAGAGTCAACCTCCATAACCGCATTTAAACGCTGCGACACATCAGATAACGCTTTATGCGTTAAGAAAACACCTTTAGGTTCCCCTTCCGTACCTGATGTAAATGAAATTTGCGCTAAAGAATCAGCAGCACTGAAATCATAAATAGAATCAAACCAGCCAAAATCATCCTCAGGCTCAATTATTCGACTAACAGACGTTAACTTAACCCTCTCTTCATCCTTAGAGCTACGCAACAAAACAACTGTTTCACCCGCACGATATGAATCAAAAACAGACTTCACATAAGACAATGAATTTTTTGCCACAATACCAACGACAATATTCTCTTTCATTTCATTAACTCTCTTTATCTTCATTAAGCCGTGCTTTAAGCGAAAGTAACTATATTGCCAGCACCTACTAATCAGGCTATTTACTGGCTACCAGTTTAAGACGGGGCATCGTAGGCTGGGTTAGATTTTTTTAACGAAGTAAAAAAACGTAACCCAGCAAAGATTCCTATACGTAACATGCTGGGTTACGTTATCTGCGCTTCGCTAGATAAGCTAACCCAGCCTACATTGATTTGTCCCGTCTTAAGTGGGTAGCCTATTTACTGACCAGAAACCCGACCAACAACCTTAGCAGGCACCCCAGCAACAATCATTCCAGACTCAACATCCTTAACAACAACCGCATTAGCACCTATCACCACATTATCACCAATTTTTATACGCCCTAACACTTTAGCACCTGCCCCAATATCCACATTGTTTCCAATAATAGGCGCACAAGGATCATCCACCTTAGCCAAGCCCACCACCACACCATTGCGAATACGACAATTATCACCAAACTGAGCATAACCACTAATGACAATACCGCCAAAATGATCAATCACAAAATTATCACCCAAAACCACTTCACACGGTAACTCAATCCCTGTCACAATTTGCACCAGCTTAAACAAAACCTTATAAAGCAAAGAAAAAAACTTACGCAACACAGTATGCTTAATGCCATAACGCCAACGCCCTAAACGGTAAACAAGCATCACCCAAAAACCTTGCGCTGCCCAATCACCCTGGTAATTAACTAAATCATTACGTATATTACAAAACATCTTATTCCTTAACGTGTCGGTTTCGTTGCAAAACGTGTCTTAAAATATAAAGACCAAACTAAATAACTATGTTTAACATAGCCAAGCACAATAAATTTCCCTCTCAACTTAAGCGCTTTCTTAGCTAGGTTAATCATATCTGACAGCGTTATTAATAAGACGTGGCAAAAAACCACTGCCCGCCCATGATTTTTACGAAAATACAATAATTCGCTTTCAATTTTCAACACATCTAATTGCCGCCCAGAAGTCAGGCTACCGATTGATTTAGCACTCTCCCCGCCAATATGTACTACTGAGGTATGCGGATAAAAATGTACTTCCCAGCCAGCTTTTTTAGCTGCAAAGCAATGATCGACTTCTTCATAATAAAGGAAATAACGCGGATCAAATAACCCAACTTGCTCAATCAGCTCACGGCGAATTAAATAATAACAACCAGGCACCCAATCACACTGCCTAGCCTCATCATGCGCCCAATCCATATCATCTATCGCTTGATTAGCACTAAAAAAACGCTGCAAACCCGTACTACGTAAAAAGATATTCCAAATGGTAGGAAAGTAACGACAAGAAGGCTGCAATTCACCATCACGGCATAAAAGCTTTACGCCTAAAATGCCACAGCTTACATGTTCATCCATATACTGAATAGTTTTTTCAATAGTCTCTTCAGAAACAAACGCAT
>DAOUSK010000148.1 GCA_030627265.1 Methylococcaceae bacterium | reverse complement strand
GTCATTGTTTCAAGCGAGTTACATTCAATCATTTATTCCGGTCAGCCAAGGACGAACACGCTCGCTCCAATAGTCTGCAGGAAATTAGTTGAGTATGTTGATGAAGCAGACACACTAATTAGTGCTTTAAAAAATAGCTATCAGAAAATCTTAGTCTTTTTATATGGCGTATTAACACTTGCAACCGTATGTGGTTCATTACTGTATGTAATTGAAGGCAGCGCAGCAGGGTTTACAAGTATTCCTAAAGCCATTTACTGGGCTATTGTCACTTTAACAACCGTGGGTTATGGGGATATTGCACCGCAAACACCACTCGGACAAATTGTTGCTGCGATCATTATGATTATGGGCTACGGGATTATCGCCGTGCCAACAGGCATTTATGGCTCTGAATTAATTAAATCTCACAAAGTGAATACGATGCGTAATAATGCCTGCCCTAGCTGTGGAAAACTAGGGCATGATAACGATGCGGATTTTTGTAAATATTGTGGCGGTAGTATCGAATTAACTTAGTGCCACCCACCATATTGCCTAGTAGGATCGCCCCTAAAGCCCGTCGAAGTTTTATTAGATTCTAAAACACCGATGGTACTATCGGCAGCCAGAATCATATTGCTATGGGTATAACCGCCCAACTCTTTCGCTCTTTTGGATATTTTTGTAGTGAGGGTACTAATATCGTATTTAGAAATAACCGGAGAAATCACCACCGCTTGCAAAGGACTCGTTAATTTATCTGACTTAACCGTTAACATAATAGGTAAAACAGTCCCCGCAGGAATATCGACACTATAATGACGGCTGTTATTTAATTGCGTACTAGCAACGACCTTCCCTTTACTGTCTTTTACCTCAATTAACCCTTCGAGCACAGGGCCTTTGGCATCCGTCACTTCGCCGCGCAACACCTTCATTTGTTTATACGTGTGTACTTTTGCTTGTACCACGGATTTATTGTCCTTGTCTTTTCCACACGCAACTAAAGTGCTTAGGGCGACTGCAATCAAAGCGGATTTTATGATCTTATTATTAATATTCATGTCGTCATTTTCCGAATAAAATTTAAAAACGAATCATAACACAAGCATTTGCTAATATTCCCGCTTAACGCGATTATTTTTGATCTAAAAGCCAGATACCTTGCTCACTCAATAAGCCACGCTCTAACCATGCAAGCATACTAGCCTGATCTTGTTGAAAGACTTCAGGGCAGTCTTTCGCTTCTTTATGCTGCTCAACAGATTGTATCCAAAGCTCCCATTGCTCTAGTACCGCTTCATCAAAGCGAAGGTCATCTGCATAACCTAATGCAAATATAACCGCAGGGGCAATGCGTCCCTTTACCGCCATACTGCCTAACCGCCTTACTCTAAAACCTGCTTGCAAGGCATCCAGCACCAACTCTTCAGTAATAATAATTTCAGTATTAAAGAAGCGCGTTAGCCCTTCTATTCTTGCCGCCAAATTAAGTGGATCACCTAATATGCCAAATTTTTTAACGCCTTTTCCTTTGTTATCTGGACCTAAATTCCCCATAACAACACTACCACTACTAATGCCCACGCCTGCGTTAATAATTTGACTGATTTTTTCTAATACCTCATGCGAAATTTTACCGGCATAACGCTCAGATAAATGGGAAAAAAAGTTTTTCTGTAAAGCAGCTAATTCTAAAGCGCCCGACAAAATATGATGATACGCCTCACTTTTATTCAAAATAACTTTATCTAATGCATTGCCTAAATCATCTTCCGCCTGTGCTTTATTATCATTATCACTGTAAGGCCAGTAATAACAAACCAAATCACCGACATAAGCTTCTAACCACCCTTCATATTTATCTTGCAACACAATGGAGGTTTCACTTAAATAATCGTTCATTAAATTCATCACATGGCTCGGCTCTTTTAGCAATCCTGTAACCGTTGTGTAACCCGCTAAATCACTCATTAAGATAACCGCATCACAACGATGATTATTAAAGGATAACCCTGCAGGCAGCGACAAAAGTAGGTCACGAATTTGATAAGGCATGTAATTGCTAATTAATTTTCCATGCCTAAAACCAATGAGTAAATGCGCTCCTGTTGTTAAACAGGCACCGACAATAAAAATAAGAAAACTAGCCGTGACAGGCCATAACTGTACTAATGGATTTAAAAAACAGAGCAGTAATAATAATGTGAGTAAAAATACACCACTTAACCATAAAATAACTTGTGATAAATAAGCACCGGCTAAAACAGTCAATAAGGCAATCAGTGTAAATAAGCTATATTTTATAATCTGACTAGGACTACGTGGGTGATCTTGGTTCAACAAGGTTTCAACTTCATCAGCAATGAACTGTGGCCCGGGAGTCATCAATTTATCGCCGGAAAAAGCTGTCGTCATCGCCGTGACAATAATATCGGTTGATTCCGTTGGAGTGGTCAGCTGTAAAATCACCGCCTTATCTTTAAGCTGAGCCGCCATAGTCATGGCAATATTTTCATCACATGAAGCAAGTACGCTTAGCGGTAAAATAAGTCTTTCCGTATTATTACTTAAACTAAAAAGTGGCTTGCTCAAGCGAACTCTACGACAAGGATATCCTCCGTCACAGACTTCATCATTTAATATATTACTCAATGAATTTTTCGTTTTTACGCTATCGACTGAATTAGCAAGGCGATACGCCGCATGATCTAAACTTAAATCAACCCAACGAGCAATAGGCGATGCTTTTGTAACTAAGCGGTCGCTAGCATTGATACCTTCAGGCCGCATCATCATAACCGCATCCCAGTCATACAATAAAAAATCTTGCTCTTCTGGATTTAGGTAAGGGGCAATCGAAAACTGGCTAAATGCCTGCTCATTCATACGTAAAGGTGCATTACCTTTATCACTAACACCCAGTGTACATTGATTATTTTTAGCAATAGAACAGCTAGGTTCAGACCAACGTACTTGTCCATCCAGCTGAATACAAGATGCGTAAGGCATATTACGCTCCATACCTTTGAATACACGCGCATCTAAAAAAACTGCTTTTGCACCCGCAGCAACTAATCGTTCAGTCGCTTTTGCATACAGTGGTAATGCTTGCTTTCTACCAACATAGAGAGGGATATTACTATCGAGGGCAACAATTCCAACATGAGGCCATGTTGTGCGTGCTTGATGGATAACGGCAGCGTCATGTATCCAATTATCTGCAGATGTTTTCAGGTAGATATCACTTAAAAAACCGATTAATAAAGCAAAAATAAAAAAT
This sequence comes from Methylococcaceae bacterium, assembly GCA_030627265.1. Lineage (GTDB taxonomy): Bacteria > Pseudomonadota > Gammaproteobacteria > Methylococcales > Methylomonadaceae > Methyloprofundus. Next base: position 1,301 of record DAOUSK010000148.1, on the reverse strand, counting down.
AGGATTTTATTGTGTCTTAATGGCTGCTCACGTAGCATTTATAGCCCTTTAGAATGCTTGCAGATTGAATGAAAGGTTTTATAGAAATGAATTTAGAATATCGAGAAATAGACTAAATAGGTTTTAGAATGTTAAAAACTAAAACCTATTGAATTTAGCCGTTTAAAGTACTTAGCAAAAAAACACTTTAGAAGTGATTATATGCCAGTACCCACTTGTAATGCTTCAAACCAATCAAGGAAACGCTTAACGTCGTCACCTTTAAAAATACGTCCATGTTGTGGTGCCATAATATCAATATCCAACTCACGAACACGGTTAATCCAATCGCGTTTTGCTTGATTAGATGGCATCCAACGCTGATGGAAAAAACGCATTTTTTCAACGTGTGCATCAAAATTATCAACAAAAATTGGCGATCCAGCTTCTTCTATCGCAGCACCGACATCACCTGACATCAGAATTTTAGCATTCGCATCATAAACATGAAAATTTGCAGAGGAATGCAAATAATGTGCAGGAATAATTTGCAAATCAACATTATCTAATTGAATCATGCCGCCACTATCTGGAATACCTACATACTCAATAGATTCACAACCAAAATGACGTAAAAAACCTTCCCATAATGCAGGCGCATGTAATTTTGCATGTGGTATTGCCTGATCCCATAAGCCTAATGAAGAAATAATATCAGGATCTTGATGAGAGGCAAAAAGATCCGTAATTTCCTCTACAGGCGCATGATGCAGAGCAGCGGCTAACATAGGCGCGAATAATTCCACGCCGCCGGGATCAAGTAACAAACATTTATTCGCTGTTCTTACTATATATTGATTAGTATCAATAATATTGTCTTTTTTATTTTCATCACGACCATACATTATCCACTGATAACTGCCTTCGTAAATCTTAGTCATTTTCATAATAAATACCGGTTCCTTTACTAACTATTCTGTAAGGTTAATAACAGACAATGCCGTTTTACAACGCTGGACATTATCATGAATTACCTGAGCTGCATTATCAACACTCTCAGCTACTGCTTGTAAACTTTGTAAATATTCCCCTGCTTGAGAGGCTTCAATCCGAGAGTTTGCAGCAATGACTCGCGCAGCTCTCGCAGGATGCATAACACTTTCCAATTGCTCCAGCAATTGACCTACATGCTGTTTAAACTCGCTACGACACGCTATCATCTTTTGTTGCGCCTGACCGCGAGGCTTTATTAGAGATTCAGCATAAGGAGCCCCTTCAGCTAATTGAGAAACAAGAGTAAAGGCGTCACACGCAGCTGTCTT
>DAOUSK010000013.1 GCA_030627265.1 Methylococcaceae bacterium | reverse complement strand
TACCAGAAGTCGATAGCTTCACGGTTTTCAGTATTGATATTAGTATCGTTATCGCGCCAATTGAGAATTGAATTTCGTGATACACCGAGTAAATGGCTTAACTTAACGGAAGTTTTAATGCTGTGGTGGTTTAATAAAGCTTCAATTTTGTCGTTATACGAAAGTGATTGATATGCCATGCGATATGCCAAATGAATAATTAATTTAACGTTATTATGACATCTAAGCTTAATATCCGCACAATGAAATACCTATTGTGCATTTCATTGTGCGTTAATTTATTTTAATCTCTAAAATTATTAAACTGTAAAGGCTGCTCTAATTCTGCTCCGCGCAACATTTGCATGGTTTCTTGTAAGTCATCGCGTTTTTTACCAGTAACACGAATTTTTTCACCCTCAATCGCGGCTTGGACTTTTAATTTTTTATCTTTAATCAGCTTAACGATTTTTTTAGCAAAAGGCTTATCAATGCCCTCTTGCATTTCAACCGGTTGCTCGGCTGTTTTGGCCGCTTCTTTAACGTCCCCAGTCTCTAAACAGGCAACATCAATGCCACGTTTGGTGAGTTTAGATAGCAATATAGGTAGCATTTGTTGTAGCTGAAAGGGCGATGCTGCTTTCATTAAAATCGATTTATCGGTTAATACAAATTCTGCATTAGAACCTTTAAAATCAAAACGTGCGCCGACTTCTTTGTTGGCTTGAGCGAGTGCATTTTGTGCTTCATGTATATCAAATTCTGAAACAATATCAAAAGAAGGCATGATTAATCCTGTTTTGTGGAAGTAAGTTGTTGTTTTATTTTTTCAATTTCTTGGCTGCGTAAACGAAATATTGCATCCCCGATAGCTTTGCCTTGCAAGTCACTTTTTAAAATGTCACTGGTATCCGCTGCCATTGCTGCTTTATAAACAGCCCGCAAATAATCAGCTTGTGGATAGCTGGCATTTTCATAACCTAAACGCCCTTTTGCATCAGCTTCACAAGCGAGTAAAAAAGACTCCAATTGAGATTGATCTTTAAATGCATTTAAACTGCATAATAATTTGCACAGCGTACTTGCTTTAAGCTCTTTGGCGCGATGGCAGTGGGTATGATATTCCATCACATGATGCGCTAATTTTTGATATTCATTGGGCACACGCAGGCGCTTGCAGAGTTTTTTTAGTGCGCTTAAACCTAAGGTTTCATGTCCGTAGTGATGCGGCCAGTTTTCCTTATCGGTCAGTGCTTTGCCAAGGTCATGCGTTAATGCTGCAAAGCGCACACTTAAATCATTACTTAATAAACAAGCTTGCTCCAGCACCATTAAAGTATGAATGCCTGTGTCGATTTCTGGATGGTATTCAGCCGTTTGCGGCACCCCAAAAAGGGCGTCAAGTTCTGGGAAAATACGTTCCAGCGCCCCGCAATCACGCAATGCTTGAAAATAAGCCGCAGGGGTTTCTTCAGCCAATGCTTTTTTAGTTTCAGCCCAGACACGCTCAGGCACAAGGAAATCAATTTCACCCTGTTGCACCATTTCTTGCATTAGCTCTTGGGTTTCTGGCGCAATGGTAAAGCCTAAATGTTGATAACGTGCGCAAAACCGAGCAATGCGTAGTACACGAACGGGGTCTTCACAAAAACTAGGGGAAATATGGCGGAATATTTTGTTTTTTAAATCCGCTTGCCCGTTATAAGGGTCAATTAATGAGCCATCATCAAGCATGGCGATTGCGTTGATGGTTAAGTCGCGGCGAATTAAATCATCCTCTAAGGTAACGTCGGGGGTTGCATGGACGGCAAAACCTTTGTACCCGTGAGTCGTTTTTCTTTCGGTGCGTGCTAAGGCGTATTCTTCTTTGCTTGTGGGGTGTAAAAAAACGGGGAAATCTTTACCGACTTCAATAAACCCACGACTGAGCATCGCTTCTGGCGTTTCGCCAATAACCACCCAGTCACGCTCTCGAACAGGGAAATTAAGCAGTGTGTCACGGACGGCACCGCCGACTAAATAGGCTTTCATAATAGATAGAACTCTTATAAATAATTAAGTGCTTATTTGTAAATCAGCCCTTATTATAGAGTGATCTCAATTTTTCGGGTAATAGAAACGCATGTTAGATGTTTTTTTGCTATGTTTTGTTTTTGGTGGATTTTCAGGAGTCTTAGCGGGGCTTTTTGGTATCGGTGGAGGATTGGTTTTAGTACCCTTCTTTTTATTTGTTTTGTCGATGAATAAGGTAGTGGGCGACCAAGTCATGCTTATCGCAATTGCCACTTCCCTTGCCAGTATTGTGGTCACTTCTTTATCAGCAACATGGGCGCATTATCGTATGGGGACTTTACTGAAAGCCCCTGTTCTACATTTAAGTAGCGGTATGGTGCTGGGGGTTTTCCTTGGGGTTTTGTTTGCAGATAAATTAGCGGTTCATTATTTGCAGTTAATTTTTGGCGTGTATTTATTATTGGCTGCCTTGCAAATGGCCCTGGCCTATAAACCTAAACAAGGTTTGCGGGAACTTAATCCCCATCGCTTAAAACTAGCAGGCGGTATTATTGGTTTTGTTTCTGCCTTTTTAGGCATTGGAGGCGGTACTTTAACAGTGCCTTATCTGGTTAAACATGGCGTAAAAATGAAACATGCAGTGGCTATTTCCAGCGCCTGTGGCTTTCCTTTAGCTTTAATAGGGTCTATTAGTTATATGGTAATTGGCTGGAATGCTGAGGGATTGCCTGAAGGTTCTTTGGGCTATATTTACTTGCCTGCTTTTTTCGGGGTTGTGCTTAGTAGTGTATTAAGCGTTACTCTTGGGGCAAAATTAGCAACTAAATTACCCTCACAAAAATTAAAACGTTATTTTTCGGTATTGCTTTTATTGGTTGCTGCAAAGGTCTTGTGGGGCAGTCTCTAATATACCACGTAGGCTGGATGAGCTCATCTAGCGTAGCAACGATAACGAAATCCGACATTTTCGAAATCATACTATGTCGGATTTCGTTTTTAATGCTTCGCAATAAAAATCTCACCCAACCTACGTACTGTAAAGGCTAGTCCTTTTGGGCTGCAAAGGTGAAAAAATGATTAATCAAAAAATTACAGAAAAAGACAATGCCTGTCGCAATAATTTGCGCATACCAATAACCTAAATGATGAGGTTGTTCAATAAAATGCGGGAAAGGTAAAGCCAATAAAAATTGTAAGCTTGGCGGTAAGCTGGCAAGCCAAAAAATTCCCGCATTAAGCCCAAACATTAATATCGTCACCATAAAATAACGCGTAAAAAATCGCTTATGTGAGCCTTTTACTTTAAAGGTCCATGCCACTTGCATTGGGTAATTGACTAAAAACCCACAAAAAGCACCGACCATTGTTGCATGCACAGGCGAAACTAAATGGTACTCTAATAAGCTAATCAATACCGCAAAGTGAACTGCTGTCGCTAAACCGCCGGATATTAAGTAACGCAAAAAAGTGAATAGCAGGTGGTTTCTAGTCATTAGATTAGGCTCTTGTTATTTATAGATAAATAATTTTTTAAAAAATACAATATATAGTAGAATGGTCGGTTAATTTTTATTGATTGACCGAAAGGATTGTGCCATGCGGATTATACAGGAAGCTTTAACTTTTGATGACGTGTTGTTAGTGCCAGCGCACTCGACAGTGATGCCACGAGAGGTCTCAATGAAAACAAAGTTAACTCGCAATATTAGCTTAAATATCCCCCTTGTTTCTGCCGCAATGGATACGGTAACAGAAGCAAGACTGGCGATTGCGATTGCCCAAGAAGGCGGCATGGGAATTATTCATAAGAATATGACCATTGCAGAGCAAGCACAAGAAGTGCGCCGTGTTAAAAAATATGAAAGCGGTGTAATTAGAGAGCCAATTACCGTTGCATCGACCGCTACAGTACGTGATGTAATGGCATTGACACAGCAAAATAATATTTCAGGTGTGCCAGTGGTCGATGGCGACCAATTAGTCGGCATTGTCACTAGCCGTGATTTACGTTTTGAAACGCGCCTTGATGAGTCAATTGCCAATGTAATGACCCCTAAAGCACGCTTAGTTACCGTACAAGAAGATTTCACTCAAGCAGAGGCATTAAGCCTTTTACATGAGCATCGCATTGAAAAGGTTTTAATCATCAATGCTGATTTTCACCTACGTGGCATGATTACCGTTAAAGATATTCAAAAAGCGAAAGATTATCCTAATGCTTGTAAAGACAGTTTAGAGCGTTTACGTGTCGGTGCTGCCGTTGGTGTAGGCGAAGGAACAGAAGAACGTATTGCTGCATTAGTTGAAGCAGGTGTTGATGTTGTAGTTGTGGATACTGCACACGGGCATTCACAAGGTGTGCTAGATAGAGTTCGCTGGACTAAAAAGAATTTCCCTGATTTAGAGGTTATTGGTGGCAATATTGCTACAGCAAGCGCGGCTTTAGCTTTAGTTGAAGCGGGTGCGGATGGTGTAAAAGTCGGTATCGGCCCTGGTTCAATTTGTACAACACGTATTGTTGCAGGCGTTGGTGTCCCTCAAATCTCAGCAGTGGATAGTGTTGCGGAGGCCTTAAAAGGCACAGGTGTTCCTCTTATTGCTGATGGCGGTATTCGTTATTCAGGTGATATGGCTAAAGCCTTGGCAGCAGGTGCATACTCTGTGATGCTTGGTGGTCTATTTGCAGGGACTGAAGAAGCGCCAGGTGAAATTGAATTATTTCAGGGACGCTCTTATAAATCTTACCGTGGTATGGGATCTATTGGTGCAATGGCTCAGCAACAAGGATCAAGTGACCGTTATTTTCAAGAAGATGCAGATACATCAGACAAGCTAGTACCAGAAGGCATTGAAGGTCGCGTCCCTTATAAAGGGACATTAGTTGCGATTATTCATCAAGCGATTGGTGGTATTCGTGCCAGCATGGGTTATACGGGCTGCGCTACGATTGATGATTTGCAGAACAAAGCGCAATTTGTACGCGTGACCAGTGCAGGAATGAGCGAAAGCCATGTACATGACGTGACGATTACTAAAGAAGCGCCAAATTATCGAGCGTAATTCTTAACTATTTTATTTTTTAAATCGAGGCTCCTAGTGAGCCTCGATTTGTTTGTAGCACCAGAAAACTTACCATTCAAAGGGACCGCCTGTGAATCAACAAAATACTGACATTCATGCACACAAAATCTTAATTTTAGATTTTGGCTCACAATATACTCAACTTATTGCTCGTCGTATTCGTGAAATTGGCGTTTATTGCGAAATTTATGCCTGTGATTGTAGCGAAGAAGCGGTCATTAATTTTGGCGCAAAAGGAATCATCTTATCCGGTGGCCCTGAGTCTGTTACCCTAGGAAACACACCGCGCGCACCACAAGCTGTTTTTGATGCGGGCGTTCCTGTTTTTGGTATTTGTTATGGTATGCAAACCATGACAGAACAGCTGGGCGGTAAAGTTGAAGCATCAAACCATCGTGAATTTGGTTATGCACAAGTTCGCGCACGCGGCCATTCTAAATTATTAAAAGATATAGAAGATGAAGTGAGTGCCGAAGGCTTTGGCTTACTTGATGTTTGGATGAGTCACGGCGACCGCGTTGTTGATTTACCTGAAGGGTTTAAACTTATCGCAAGCTCTGATGGCGCGCCGATTGCAGGCATTGCGAACGAAGAAAAAGATTATTATGGTGTGCAGTTTCATCCTGAAGTAACCCACACTAAACAAGGTGGACGCATGTTAAGTCGCTTTGTTTTAGATATTTGTGCTTGTGATGCCTTGTGGGATTCAGCGCATATTATCGAAGAAAATCTTGCTTTAATTAAAGAAAAAGTGGGCACGGATCACGTTATTCTTGGCCTATCTGGCGGCGTGGATTCTTCTGTTGTCGCTGCTTTATTACATAAAGCCATTGGTAAGCAACTCGTGTGTGTGTTTGTTGATACAGGTTTATTACGCTTAAACGAAGGCGATCAAGTCATGGCCATGTTTGCTGAAAACATGGGCGTGAATGTTATTCGTGTGAATGCCGAACAGCGCTATTTAGACGCTTTAGCCGGTAAAACAGATCCTGAGCAAAAACGTAAAATTATTGGTAACTTATTCGTTGAAATTTTTGATGAAGAAGCCGCTAAATTAACTAATGCAAAATGGTTAGCTCAAGGCACAATTTATCCCGATGTAATTGAATCTGCGGGGGCAGCAAATGGTAAAGCGCATTTAATTAAATCGCACCATAATGTTGGCGGTCTACCAAAAGATATGAAGCTTAAGTTATTAGAGCCTTTACGTGAATTATTTAAAGATGAAGTGCGTAAGCTAGGTTTAGAGTTAGGCTTGCCAGCGAATATGATTCACCGCCACCCTTTCCCAGGACCGGGTTTAGGCGTGCGTATTCTAGGTGAAGTAAAAAAAGAATATGCGGATTTGTTGCGTAAAGCGGATGCGATTTTTATCGAAGAACTTTATAAACATGATTTATATCAAAAAGTAAGCCAAGCCTTTGCGGTATTTTTGCCGATTAAATCAGTCGGTGTGATGGGTGATGGTCGTCGTTATGATTATGTTATCGCGATTCGTGCGGTAGAAACCATTGATTTTATGACCGCACGCTGGGCGCATCTACCCTATGAGTTTTTAGGCTTGATTTCTACGCGTATTATTAATGAAGTGGATGGTATTTCGCGGGTTACTTATGATATCTCAGGCAAGCCGCCGGCAACCATAGAGTGGGAATAAGCACTGAACAAGATGAAGCATGGATGCGTTATGCCATTAGGCTAGCGCAGCGTGCGGAAGACCAAGGAGAAGTGCCCGTAGGCGCGGTTATTGTCCACAATAATAGCTGCATTGCGGAGGGCTGGAATACACCGATTATTGATAGTGACCCAACCGCCCATGCGGAAATGACAGCCTTGCGCAATGCAGGCAAAGCATTAAATAATTACCGATTAAATGATTGCACGCTCTATGTCACATTAGAGCCATGTGTGATGTGTATGGGCGCTATTTCCCATGCGCGAATTGCACGCGTGGTATTTGGCGCGACAGACCCTAAACGTGGCGCAATCTGTAGTGCGCTAGAGCTGACCGAAGCGCCTTTTTTGAATCATAAAGTAACATGGCAAGCTGGCGTGTTATCAGAGACCTGTAGCGCTCTATTACGCGATTTTTTTAAAGCGAAACGTCGAGGCATGTAGATTAGGTTTTAATCTGTGTTTTAGCATCCATGCGTTTATGCAGTATACGAACAAACTCAATTTGTAACGGACTAATACTGCGATAGAAAAGAATATGGCTAGAAATGGGGAACTTTCTATACCCTTGTTTAATAAAATCGCATTTATTGCCTAACTCGGGTGCCTCCGATAGCATATGAAAAGCATCATCAATTTGTCGTAAATAAATTTTACGTTGATTTTTCCCCCACTTTCTCTGGGTATAGACAGCAATTGATTTTAAATCCGCCTTAGCCTTATTGGTAAGCGTAAAGGACTTCACTAACCCAGTTCTTCATCGAGTTCATTCATGAGACCTTCATAGCTGTACTCTGCAGTACCGCTACGCTCACCTTCTTTAAGAAGGTATCGAAGAGCTTCTGTTTTTTGCTCGTTATCTTCAAACATTCTAAGCGCCGTTCGCACCACCTCACTTGCTGAAGAAAAGCGACCTTCTTTAATTTTATGAGCGATAAAGGCATCAAAGTGATCACCAAGGGTCATGCTAGTATTTTTAGGCATGTTGTCACCTTAAATATTAATAATGGGTACTTAATGGTATACCCTTGTAACAAAAAACTCCAGGTGATTGGCAGGTTTTTCAGCAGCCATTTTTATATCAAAGGCTAGTGTTTTAATAGAGTACCCACTCGACTTAACGAAAAATCGAGCCAAATAATCCAGAAAAAATCCCACCGAGCATAGTCAAAATAAAAAGTGCAGGGATAGAAGCAATCGCCATCTTTACCATTAAGACAACCATGGAAATAAATGGTATTTGTACGTCGGTAACAATGATTTCTTGTTTTTCATTATTCATTTCAGACTGCCTTTTTGATTATGAAAAGGGTTATTTTTCTTCTTTCGCTAATAAGCGTTTAATATTATCAGTATGTCGCCAAATTAGAATAATAGACATGGCTATCGCAATATAAACGATAGGCTGCAGGCCAAAAATAAAGTAAGCATAAATTGGGGCAAATACCGCGGCTATTAATGCAGACATGGATGAAATTTTGGATATTTTATAAACGATAAACCAGGTTCCTAAGAGAGCCAAACCCAGCATCCAGCTTGCACCTAAAAAGACACCTAAAGACGTTGCTACGCCCTTTCCACCTGCAAAGCCGAAAAATACTGGGTATAAATGGCCAATAAAAGCAGCAAAAACAACACAGGCTAAAATGATAGGCTCTACGTTGAGTGCTTGAGCAATTAAGACAGGGATTAAGCCTTTAAGCATATCGCCTAATAAAGTAATCGCAGCAGCCTTTTTACCACCGATACGCATAACATTGGTTGCCCCAGGATTTCCCGAGCCTTGTTCGCGTGGGTCAGCTAAGCCCATTAAGCGACAAACGATTATTGCACTTGAAATAGAGCCTAATAAATAAGCAGCGGGAACAGTTAGCCATTCAATCATCATTTGATCCTTAGAATTGATATTTGTAAGTAGTTTGAGTGTTTTATTAACAATCTCATGGTTTAGGCTTGAATGAAAGTTCTATTTCCTAGATACTGACTGGTCAGATAAGTTTGGTGGATTCTTAGCCTGTTTAACCAGCATTTCCACCACGCAAGCCATTTTTAATTACTATTATAATACTGGAAAGTTTATGGACATCATTTTTTTAGGCGGTTTAAAGGTAGAAACAATTATTGGTATCTTTGACTGGGAGCGCGAAACAAAACAAACGGTCATTTTAGACATAGAAATGGCGCATGATATTAAAAAAGCGGCGCAAACAGATGATATTGAAGATACCTTAGATTATAAGGCTGTTTCTGATAAGGTGATTGCCTTTGTTGAAGCAAGCGAGTATTTTTTGGTTGAGAAATTAGCAGAAGAAATTAACCAACTGATTCGTACCGAATTTAATGTACCTTGGGTTAAATTAACACTGAATAAAAAAGGTGCTATTAGCGCTGGGACTGATGTGGGTATTATTATTGAGCGCGGTCAAAAATAGCGCCAATGGCACTCTGTTATATCAGCATAGGCAGCAACATTAACCGAGAGCAGAATGTTGTTTCTGCCCTCACTGCTTTGCAAGGCGAATTTGGCGTTTTGCAAAATTCTAGCCTTTATGAATCAAGCTCCGTTGGTTTTGAAGGCGATGCTTTTTTTAATTTAGTCAGCGCTTTTTATAGTGAAAAAAGTGCTGTTGATATTACTTTGCGGCTAAAAAAAATAGAAGCGGCACATGGCCGAGTAAGAGGGATAGAAAAATTTTCTTCACGAAGTCTAGATCTAGATTTGCTTTTATATGACCAAACGATAATGCAAACAGAGGCGGTTACCCTGCCCCACGCCGATATTTTAGCGTATGCTTTTGTTTTACAGCCGTTAGCAGAAATTGCAGGCGAGCAAGAGCACCCCGTAGAGCAGTGTAATTATGCTGATTTATGGAGGGGGTTTGTTGCGCATAGCAGCAGCCAACAAAGGAAAGTCCCTTTTCCTGTGTAAGTTATCGCCTGCTTTTTGGTACTAGAATTAAGTAGCGCGTGAAACTTACCTTTTAATCGAGCAGTTTATGCATTGCTTCTTGATATTTTTGGCTACTGGTTGTGGTTATTTCTTCAGGTAACTCTGGGCCTGGCGCTGTTTTGTCCCAGTCTAGCGTTTCTAAATAATCACGAATAAATTGCTTATCAAAACTTGGCGGGCTAATGCCAACTTGATACTGGTCTGCAGGCCAAAAGCGTGATGAATCAGGCGTTAACGCCTCATCAATCAGAAATAGCTCACCTTGAGCATCTAAACCAAATTCAAATTTAGTATCAGCAATAATAATACCGCGCTGTTTAGCGTATTCTGCCGCTTCCGTATAAAGCTTTATACTGATATCACGCACACGAGTTGCCATTTCCTCGCCAAGTAGAGGGATCGTTTCAGCAAAAGGAATATTTTCATCATGATCACCCACAGCAGCTTTTGTCGAAGGCGTGTAAATAGCCTCAGGTAGTTGCTGGGCTTGCTGTAAGCCTTTAGGAAGCTCTATGCCGCAAACACTGCCAGATTTTTGATAGTCTTTCCACCCTGAGCCAATTAAATAACCGCGAACAATAGCCTCAACAGGAAGAGGGTTAAGCTTTTTAACAATAATCGCTCTGCCTTCAATTTGAGCGCGTTCTTCAGCATTAGGGACAATGCTTTCTAGGCTCAGCGTTGATAAGTGGTTTGGAATAACTGAACGCATTTTATCAAACCAAAAATTCGAAACACTGGTAAGTACCTGCCCTTTCCCTGGAATTGGGTTGGGTAAGATGACATCAAAAGCTGAAAGGCGATCAGTGGTTACAATTAACAAGTGCTCATCATCAACTTCATAGATATCACGAACCTTGCCGCGAGTACGTAATTTTAATTGAGACAGTGATGATTCAAATAATGCAGAAGGAGCAGTCATATTGTTAACTTAAAGGAAGAGATAAATAGAATTATTTTCTATTTTATAGGAATAAAATGGGAGGTGAGAAAATAAATTCAAGAGATGCTGTTAAAACCTCAAATAAAAATAGACCATTTATATCTTACATTTAAAGTGAGGGGATTAAGCCTCTCATTTTTCCGGGGCAATAAACTTAAAGTTCTGGTGTCAAGGTATCGTAAAGACGTTTCTTTTTCCAACCAGCAAACTCATCATCTGCAAAATGTTTATCATTATCAATAGAATACTCATAGCAACATCTAAAAATACGCGCAGTACGAAAGGCATGCAGTTCGTCATCAGCCGTAGTGGTTTGCACATTACCAACTTGAAAGGTTTTGTTTTTAGATTTGCCATTTAAAACCCAAAAAACGGTATAACAAAGGTAACTTTTATCTTTTCTTCTATCGTACTTAATGGTTCTAGAAACGCCCGTTAACCCAGTGGATGTTTTATTCTTAGGGGGTTTTAAGAAGCGAATTCTACTGCCTTTTAAAGCAACCAGCATTTGGTCACGCCAAGCAATAGCAGCGGTAACAGACTTATTCTTGCTTCCCCATAATTTATGAGAAAAATAGCGACTGCTTTCTTTTCCGCGGCGAACAATACGTACTTGATAGCCAAAGACATCAGGCTGTGTAATGTGTTTGTGTTTTACCATATTCTAATTAATTGATATTTCAATAATGAAATCAATCTCTCTTCTCAGTTAATTCAGATTTTATAAGGGGGTTACAAAATGAAACTGTCACAATTCTGTAGCATTTGTGACGATTATCCTATTTTTAAAAAAAAAATTAAAGCCAAATACTTGAAATTGTGACGCTAATCACGGAAATACTTTAAGTGTACATCCCTTTTTTAACCTTATATTAATGCTTTCTAGAGTAACATTCGCTATGTTAATTTCTACGCAATTTATAATGCCTTATACCTGTGTTAACTAGAATTACACCTCGAACTGCATCACCTTACATAAAGTACTTAACAAGATTAACAATAGCGACAATGCTTAAAAAGATAGCGATTAAGCTACCTAGTTTTTGCCAGCTTTTTCTTTGAGTATGTCTGCTAGAGAGAGGTTCACTAATGCCTTTAATATGGCCATTGATCGCCTGAGTGTTGCCTCCTTTGGAGGTAATTATTTGATAGGAAATTGTATCCCCAATTTTTGGTTTACGGCTTAACCCTTTTAGCTCTGACCCATGAATAAAAATATCACGTTTGCCTTTAGTTTGTCCGATAAGACCAAAAGCTTTATCTTTATTCCACTGGCGTAATTTTCCTGTATATACCGTGTTGCTCATTTTTTGTTTCCTAATTTCATCTATAGGGTACTAATGTTTATAAAACATCTATCATTAAATTAAAGAAGAGAATATAAGTTACGCAAACTGCAATAGAAGCAAAAATAAAACTCACTTTATACGTAGGATTGCGGGGCATACACACCTAAAAAGACAGGCATTACGTTCTACCTACCCTACAGGACAGTTACAGTGTGTATGTGTGTTATCACAGTTACTTATAGCAGCCCCTATTTACTGGGATTGGTATACCACTAAACCTTTATCTTTTAATTGCTTTAAATTAAAAATTATTTTCCCTGCAACGCAAGACGAATAATTTCTTCACAGGTTTTATTTTCTTGCGCGATATTTTGCACCATTTTACTTGCTTCAGCAGCTTTATAGCCTAACGCACATAAAGCACTAATCGCTTCTTGTTTCGCACTGCTACGACTAACAGTGGGCATATCAGCCCCCTGATTGCCTGTTTGCTGACTAGCGCTATCTAGTTGGGGTAGTTTATCCCGCATTTCTACAATTAAACGTTCAGCCGTCTTTTTTCCTACCCCTGGTAATCGAATCAGGGTTGCTGTGTCGTTATCATTAATACAGCGATGAAATTCATCAACACTTTGTCCTGATAAAATGGCTAAAGCAAGTTTAGGCCCCACACCATTGACTTTAATCAACAACCTGAACATCACTCTATCTGCCTCTGTGGAAAAGCCAAATAAAACGTGGGCATCTTCACGAATAGAAAGGTGGGTTTGTAACTGAATCGTTTCTCCCAGAGCAGGAAGATTATAAAAAGTGGTCATTGGCGCATTAACTTCATAACCCACCCCTTGAACATCTAATATGAGTAAAGGGGGAGCTTTAGAGACTAATTTACCACGCAAAAAACCGATCACTGATGTTGTCCTTTATTAATTTGTCGTTGTGTTTGTTGGTAGTTCGCATGGCAAATACTAATACCCAGTGCATCACTGGCATCTATTTGTAGCTCGCCAGTAATACCTAATAAGATTTTTACCATTTGTTGTACTTGATTTTTATCAGCAGAGCCTTTACCAACAACCGCTTGTTTGACTTGTCTTGCGGCATATTCATAAACGGGAATATCAAAAAGTTGCACCGCACAAATGGCAGCTCCTCGCGCTTGACCAAGCTTTAAGGCGGAATCAGCATTTTTGTGCATAAAAACTTGCTCTATGCCCATTTCAGTGGGTTTGTATTCTTCCACCACATCACTAATACCAGCAAATATCTGCTTGAGGCGCAAAGGAAAATCATCACCTTTTATGCGTAAACACCCACTGGCTATATATTGATAACCATTGGGTGTTTCATCAATCACTCCAAAACCAGTAATGCGTGAACCAGGATCAATTCCTAATATTCTAGCCACCAAGTTCTTCTAGTTCTAGCATCACTGCTTCGCTGATATCAGCATTAGAATAAACACTTTGCACATCATCTAAATCTTCCAACACATCGACTAGACGTAATACTTTTTCTGCATCGGTTACATTTAATGCGACTTGTAAATCTGCTTGCATAGTGACTTCAGCCGCTTCTGGCTCAAACCCTGCTGCTATCATTGCATCTTTAACCGTTAAGTAGTCGTCAGGGTCAGTCATTACATCAATAGAGCCATCCTCATGTGTAATCACATCTTCAGCACCTGATTCTAAAGCAGCCTCCATGACTTCATCTTCATTCACTTCTGGGCTATAACTAATGATGCCTACTTTATTAAACATATAAGCAACAGAACCATCGGTGCCTAAATTTCCACCTGCTTTAGAAAAAGCATGGCGTACTTCAGCAACGGTACGATTACGGTTATCGGTCAGACAATCAACCATAACAGCAATACCACCCGAGCCATAACCTTCATAGCGGACTTCTTCGTAGTTCACACCTTCCACATTGCCGGTGGCTTTTTTAATGGTATTTTCTACGGTATCGCGCTTCATATTTGCGCCTAATGCTTTATCAACAGCGGCACGTAAACTTGGGTTATTCGCAATATCACCGCCTCCTTTTGCAGCAACGGTAATTTCACGAATTAACTTGGTAAATAACTTTCCGCGCTTGGCATCTTGCCCAGCTTTACGGTGCTTAATATTAGCCCACTTACTATGTCCTGCCATGATCTCTCTCTAAATTGTTTAGCTGTGTAAATTTTAGCATTTTGTATTGATGTTTTCGAGCTTATAGCAAGCCCAAGCGTTTGTACGCTGGCTTTAGAGGCTGTGAAAGTATTATGCGTAGGTTGGGCTGAAGCATGAAGCCCAACATCTGATGCTAGAGAAGCCATTGATTGTTGGGCTTCGCAAGCTCAGCCCAACCTACGAAACCTGTTTTTTACAGGTTATTCTTGAATGTTTTCACAGCCTCTTAACTTAAGCAACTCACCATGAAGGATTATGATTGATATAAACGCCCCCACACATCATAATCATCCGCTTCTTCTATTTCTACAGTGACTAAATCACCTACTTTTAAATGGGTTGCACCATCAATAAAAACTTGGCCATCAATCTCTGGTGCATCTGCCATACTACGAGCAACTGCACCCTCTTCAACCACTTCATCAATAATCACTTGTTCGATTTGCCCAACGCGTTGCTGCAACCTTGCTGCACTAATAACCGCTTGATGCGCCATAAAACGTTCTAAGCGTTCTTGCTGAATAGACTCAGGAATTGGATCAGGCAACTCATTCGCCGCAGCACCTTTAACGGGTGAATAAGCAAAACAACCAACACGATCTAGTTGAGCGTCGGTTAAAAAATCTAATAATTCTTGGAATTCTTCTTCTGTTTCTCCAGGAAAACCAACAATAAAGGTACTTCGAATAATCAGGTCAGGGCAAATTTTGCGCCATGCTTTAATGCGTTCCAAGTTATTTTCTGTTGCGGCTGGGCGCTTCATTAACTTTAATATGCGCGTATTGGCATGTTGGAAAGGAATATCCAAGTACGGTAAAATTTTACCCGCTGCCATTAAAGGCACGACTTCATCAACGTGTGGATAAGGGTAAACATAATGCATACGCACCCAAATACCCAGATCACCCAAAGCTTCAGCTAAATCATAAAAACGCGTACGCAAAGCTTTACCTTGCCAGTCATACTCAGCGTATTTCAAATCTAAACCGTAAGCACTGGTATCTTGCGAAACCACCAATAATTCTTTTACACCTGCATCGGCAAGGCGTTTCGCTTCAGCGAGCACACTATTAATTGGGCGGCTAACTAAATCACCCCGCATGGAAGGAATAATGCAAAAACTACAGCGATGATTACAGCCTTCTGAGATTTTTAAATAAGCGTAATGTTTCGGGGTTAATTTAATCCCTTGTGGTGGCACTAAACTGATAAACGGATCATGTGCAGGCGGTAAGTGTTTATGCACCGCTGCGACTACTTCTTCTAACGCATGCGCGCCAGTAATCTCCAAGACTTGCGGATGTCTTTCTAAAATTTCCTCAGGTCTTGCACCCAAGCAGCCCGTCACAATCACTTTGCCATTTTTATTAAGCGCTTCACCGATGCTATCTAATGATTCTTCTACGGCTGAATCAATAAAACCACAGGTATTAACCACTACCATATCTGCACCTTCATAATCAGGTGCGACTTCATAACCTTCTGAGCGGAGTTTCGTTAAAATGCGTTCGCTATCAACCAATGCTTTAGGGCACCCTAAGCTAATAAATCCAATTTTTGCTGCTTTTGTCATTTTGTTTATTCTTTATTACTGTAATCATCTTAATTTATTAAGCATACTACCCTATTTTGAAAAATGTATCGCCAACCAGATGCTTTCTTGTTCTAAATGAGTCCATTCAACCCGATGTTTTTTATGTGCAGGAATAAACAAATAATCGCCAGATTTTAGACTTTTTAACTCATTGGGCTCGGTAAATTCCAATATTGCTTCGCCTTGTAATAAAATCACCCATTCATCCATTTCTTGGTCATACCACTCACCCTTAGCATCACACTGGCCTTTGGAAACAATGCGTTCGATTTTTATCTGCGGATTTTGTAGCAAGGTTGTGAATAATTCATTGGGCACTTGTTCGGGAATTTCTGCTAATATATTTTTTACATTCATCTAGCCACCCTTTATTTCATGTTGAAATTATTATTGCTGAGTTTGTTCATCAGTTTTCCCTGTTACGCTCAAGAACCATCAGATTGGATGCTCGCAAAAGAAAAAAATGGTATCACTGTTTATACGCGAACACTGCCTAACTCTGATTACAAAGAATTTAAAGGCGAAGTCAATATTACAGCGAATTTAGCAGAGCTACTGACTTTTATTAAAGAACCGAAAAACTGCCCAGACTGGCAATATAAATGCATTTATCAATTGCAGTTAACGGATGGCTATATCTACAAATTAAGCAATCTACCCTGGCCTTTAAATAATCGTTATACAGTGATGTACAGCGATGAAAAATTTAACTTACAAACACAGATACACACCTTAAAGCTAAAAAACATTCCTCGTGATTTGTTACCGGAAAACATTAAAAAACAATTACCGGCAGAAGGCAATACTGTGCAGATGCGTACTTCAGATGGTTACTGGAAACTTGATTTAAGTCATGCGCCAAATATTCATATTACCCATCAAATGCATGGTGATCCTGCTGGTGTGATCCCTGCAAGTTTAGCAAATTTAGGGGTGATTAATGCTGCATTTGTTAGTTTAGATAACTTAAGAAGAAAATTTGTTTTACCTTAAGGACAAGAGTTTAATAAAACCCGAAAATATAACGCAGTATTTTGGCTTTACAGGCATGCTAGAAAAGTAGGCTACGTAACTGATTATCTAGTGCGGCTGTAAAGTCAAAAGGCAAACCAGACTTGGGTATTATTGAATCCTCGTTCCTCAGTATAAATAATAACTCCATATTGTGCTGCTTGACTCCCATTTTTGTTACGCAATAAAAAGAAGAAGTCCTTTACAATAAACGACAAGTATATTATAAAATACTTATATTACTTTGTTTACTAGGGGACTATTATGCCGAATAACATCAATATTCAACGCCGCAAAATTTTAAAGATTGCAGGTATTAGTGCAGCAGCATTGACTACATTTCCTAGTCTACTCAATGCCAAAACAATGCAAGTGGCTAATCAGGCATCCCCTGATTTTAACCCAGATGTAGAAATTAACCTGACGGCTGAAGTTAGGTACGTGCCTATTTTTAATGGCCCACAAACTCGTGTCTGGAAAGTGATAGGTGAGGTTTTAAAAGGACCGGCAAATACCATTACCAATGAAAAGAGTTATCTTGCCCCCACTATTCGTTTACATAAAGGTCAGAAGGTTCGTATCTATTTAAAAAATGAATTATCTTCTTCAACAATATTACATTGGCATGGCTTGCATGTACCGTCAAAAATGGATGGAAACCCCATGTATGCTATTGATAACGGTGAAACTTATGTTTATGAATTTGAAATACTCAATAGAGCGGGAACTTATTGGTATCATGCGCACACTCATGGCTTAACCGCTAAACATGTCTATTCAGGGCTTGCAGGTTTTTTTCTTATCAGTGACAACGAAGAGCAATCTCTTAAATTACCAAATGGTGAATTTGATCTACCTTTAGTCATTCAAGATCGTAATTTTGATCAGCAAAACCAGCTGCAATATGGTGGCGGTATGATGATGAAGATGCATGGGTTTTTAGGCGATCAGATTCTGGTTAATGGCACGCCTAATTTTGAATTACCTGTAGCAACCCGCGCTTATCGAATGCGCTTATTAAATGGTTCTAACTCACGCATTTATAAATTAGCTTGGGATGATGGGTCGCCGATTAAAGTTATTGCGACAGATGGTGGGCTTTTAGAGCAAGCTGAAACACTTCCCTATCTAACCTTAGCCCCCGCTGAACGTCGAGAAATCTGGGTAGACTTTAGTCATAAGAAAGTTGGCACGGAATTGACCTTGCGTAGTTTAGAGTTTTCTTCTGGCGGTATGGGGGGAATGGGTATGATGGGAGGTCGTCGTGGTGGCATGATGGGTGGTATGAGTGGAGGCTCACAGACAGGACAAGATTTTGCTGTACTTAAAGTGCGGGTTAGTAAAAAAGTATCTAGCCATGATGTCTTACCGAAGCAATTGAGCAAAATAACGCCTTTACGTTTATCTGATGCTGAAAATCCTAATTCACCAAGGCGTATTACTTTATCTATGCACCATATGTCTGCCTTGCTAAATGGTCGCTCTTATAAAATGAATGATATTCGGGAAGATGAAATTATTCCTGTTAATACTTTGCAGTTAATGGAATTTGATAATGGCTTTCATCGTGGTATGGGCGGCATGGCTGGCATGGGAATGCCGCACCCTATGCATTTACATGGCGAGCAATTCCAAGTGCTTAAACGGGAAGTTAGAAATAAATCTGGAGACGGCTACACTTCAGTTGCTAAGGGCTTTTTAGATAAAGGCTGGAAAGATACCGTATTAGTTATGCCCGGTGAAAAAGTAACTATTTTAAAACCATTTAATGACTTTACCGGCCTATTTATGTATCACTGCCATAACTTAGAGCATGAAGATATGGGAATGATGCGGGATCTTTTAGTCAAGTAACAAAAAGTATCAGTTAATATGGCTATACATTTAACACAATCTCTTCATGGTAAAAAATTTTTCATCGTTCCCACCGCCCCCAGCCAGCGTGAGGAACGATAAATACAGCTGTACGATACCGTTTTGAGTAGTGTATTCGGATTTGATTGCACCTTGTAAATTAGGTGTAAAAATACAATAAAAGGCTCTTTTTAGTCCAGCATTTCCAGCAAAATGGAATGCCAAAACTTTTTATCTATTTCTCCCATTTTCTCTAGTAAACGCCTTTTATCGACTGAACGAATTTGATCTAACAATAATCGAGAGGGACGATTATTAAAAACTATTTCAGGCCGACAGCCTAAAGACTGACCTTTGCTTGTTAAAGGTGCAATGATAACCCTTGGCAAAGCATCATTTAAATCATCAGGTGATACAATTAATGCAGGGCGTGTTTTCTTAATCTCGGTACCAAAAGTAGGGTCAAGATTAACCCAATAAACCTCTCCACACTTTACCATTGCCATTCCTCGGTAATATCATCGGGTAAAGTATCATTCCATACGTCATCCTTTAATAGCTCTTCATCCTTATAATTATCAAACCAACCTGATCTTGGTTTTTTTAAAGCCTCAATAACTAAAGTGTTACCTTCAATTCTTAACTCAATATCTTTTTTTAACGAACACGCCTGTATAAAACTAGCTGGAATAATAATTCCTTGAGAGTTACCTACTTTTCTTAAATGAGTGTGCATGGCTATTCCATTAATATAAAAATAATAACAATGTTATAACATATTTATGTCATAAGTAAAAAAGATACCTCTAGTTTAATTTCTGCTTTTTACTCCGTTACTTTCCAATACAAAAAGAGCTAAAAATTCTGCCTAACAGATCATCCGACGTAAATGCACCGGTTATTTCTGATAAATTATTTTGTGCTTGCCTTAAATCTTCAGCAACTAACTCACCTGCTGCGCACTCTAGTTGCATTAGTGCTTTATCCACAAATTCTGCGGATTTTTCTAAGGCATCAATATGGCGGCGGCGGGCGATGAAAACATTATCGGCATTCGCATCAAATCCCACGCTTTGTTTTAAATGCTGGGTTAATAAATCCATGCCTAAACTGTGTTTTACAGAGAGGTAAATTTCTGTGCCCGTTGCCGTTTCTTGTATTTTTGGTATTTGTTTGCTGAGATCAATTTTATTGTAAATTTTAGTTAGGCTAATATTTTTTGGTAGCGTCTTTAATAGCTCATCAGGATTAGGATCATTTGCGTCAATCAATAATAGAATTTTATCGGCACGCTGTATTTCAGAGTGCGCGCGGCGTATGCCTTCTTGCTCAACTTTATTATCGCTTTCACGTAAACCGGCGGTATCAATGATATGCAGCGGCATACCATCAATTTGAATGCGTTCTTTAAGGATATCGCGTGTTGTTCCTGCTACGTCGGTAACAATTGCAGCATCGTGGCCTGCTAAGGCATTTAATAAGCTCGATTTACCTGCATTGGGCTTACCTGCTAAAACGACATTCATTCCGTCTCGTAACAATCGTCCTTGTTGTGCTGTGGATAAAATCACTGCAATTGTCTCAGCTAAACTAATAATGCGTTTTTCAACCACACCATCGCCTAAAAAGTCGATTTCTTCATCAACAAAATCAATCGCGGCTTCGACGTAAATGCGTAATTCAATTAGCTCTTCAACGAGCGCATTAATTTGCTTGGAGAAAACCCCTTGCATTGATTTTTGTGCAGAGCGTGCTGATTGCTCGGTACTACTTTCTATTAAATCAGCAATAGCTTCCGCTTGCGCGAGGTCTATCTTGTCATTTAAAAAAGCGCGTTCGGAGAATTCACCTGCATTTGCCATGCGGCAGCCTAAAGAAACAATGCGCTTAAGCAATAGGTCTAAAATAACCGAGCCACCATGCCCTTGAATTTCTACCGTATCTTCACCTGTAAATGAAGCGGGGTTAGGAAAAAATAGCGCTAAACCCGAATCTAAAATACTTTCATCGCTATCGTAAAAATTGGCATAGTGCGCATGGCGCGGCTGCAATTCTTTTTGAGTTAGCGCTTGGGCAATGTCTTTCGCTTTATTACCTGAAATCCTAATAATACCAACACCACCATTTCCTGGTGGCGTTGCGATAGCGGCAATGGTATCTGAGGTTATATTTTTCATAAGCAATACAATGAATGGTTTTAAATTAGGCAATAAAAAAGCCGAACTAGCTTGCGCTAAATTCGGCTTTTTAGTTTTTAGCAGTGTTTAAACTTTAAGTCTTAAGCGGTGATTCACCGACAATCTTTTTAGTAATAAACCACTGTTGAATAATAGATAACGTGTTGTTTGTTACCCAGTATAAAACAAGACCTGCAGGGAAGAACAAGAAGAACACGGTAAATACAATTGGGAACATACGCATAATCTTCGCTTGTAATGGATCTACCGGCGCAGGATTTAGGCGTTGTTGTAAGAACATTGTAATCCCCATAATAACAGGTAGTACAAAATATGGATCTTGTGCTGATAAATCTTGAACCCATAATAAGAACGGTGCTTGTCTTAATTCAACGGTTTCAATTAATACCCAGTAAAGTGAAATAAACACAGGGATTTGCACCATAATCGGCAAACAACCACCCATTGGGTTTACTTTTTCTTTACGATATAGCTCCATCATTTCAGTATTGAAACGCTGTCTATCGTCACCATAGCTTTCTTTCAATTGTGCTAAACGCGGTTGTAGCTTGCGCATATTCGCCATTGATTTGTAACTAGCAGCAGATAATGGAAAGAATAATAACTTAATACAAAAAGTAACACCCATAATTGAAAATCCCCAGTTACCTAAGTAAGAGTGTAGGAAGTTCAATAGTGAATAAATCGGTTTACCAATCACTGTTAACCAGCTGTAATCAACTGTTAATTCTAATCCTGGAGCAACGGCTTCCATCATAGGTTGGATTTTAGGCCCAACAAATAATTGGCTGTAGAATGTTGTTGATGTCTTTGCTGCAACCGTTGTTGGGTTAGAGTAAGAACCAATCACAAAACGTGCATTACTTAATTCTTTAGTAAAGTAGTTATGCTCTTCTCCAGCAGGTGGAACCCACGCTGTTGCAAAATAATGCTGAATCATTGCAGACCAACCGCCAACTGTTTTAGTTTTTAGGTCTTCATCTGCCATGTCATCAAAATCAATTTTTTGATATTTTTCTTCTTCAGTATAAACAACACCACCGGAGTAAGTACGGATGAAAGTATTACCTTTTTCATCTGTATGCGGCACTCTTAATAGTTGTGTGTATTGTCTACCTGTCCAATCAGCGCTTGATTGGTTATTAACTGCTTGTGCTAAACCAATAACATAACTGCCACGCTTGAAAGTGTATGTTTTTGTATAGCTGATACCTTGTCCATCTGTCCATGTTAATGGTACGTTTAAAGTATCTTCGCCTATCGCTAATGTGTAATTAGATTTAGCTGCTTTTAGTGACACATTATGATTAGGTAATTTAGCTGACGAGCCGCTTGTTAATAAACCGCTTTGGCCTAAAAACAATTTGTCGCCACGAGAATCTAATAAGCGAACTTTATCTTCTTCGCCTTTATTAACCGTGTACTCAAGAAGATCGAGGTTGCGTAATGTACCGCCTTTAGTATCAATTTCTAGCTGATAAACATCGGTAGAAACGGTAATAATGCTGTTATCAATTGCTGTTTCGTCTAGTGGTAGTTCAGAGCCATTACTGTTGGCTGCTGTACCGACTACAGTAACAGGATTGCCATTACTATCTAGGGTTGTTGTTAAAGGGTCTTTGGGGCCGTAGTCCAGCTGCCAAGCTTCCCATAACATGAGTGAAATCATCGATAAAATTACGATGAGTACAAACCTTAAATTCTCCATTTTACTTACCAGTCTTTTTGGGTACAGGATCATCAATCTCACCATTATTAAAAGGGTGACATCGGAGTAATCGTTTTATTGTGAGGTAAGAGCCTTTTAATGCGCCGTGTAGTGATATGGCTTGCATAGCATAGCTCGAACAAGTGGGGTGAAAGCGGCAGTTACTTCCTAATAGCGGGCTTATAAAATATTGATAAAACCTAAGGAAATTTATGAGGAGGGTGCGCATCGCTTAACCAATTTAAGCCAGTGCTTATCCAAAGAGGCTTGTAGCACTTTGGAGTTTTCTATAGCCGCTTCTCGACGCGCCATAACGACAAAATCAAGAGAGCTAATCTCATGCTGCTGTAATCTAAAGCTTTCCCGGGCAGATCGTTTGATTCTATTTCTATCGACAGCGCGTTTAACGCTTTTCTTTGCAATAGCTAAGCCTAAACGCGGATGCGTTAAGTCGGAAGCTACCGCAAGAACTGTAAAATATTTATCACTAGATCTTTCCGGTTTAGCAAAAACACGTTTAAATTCTGCCGGCTCTAGTAATCGGAGCTTAGGCGGAAAACTCGCGCTTTTCTGATCCACTATTTATTATAGTGCTAGTACGTGACGACCTTTCGCTCTACGTGCACGGATGACGTTACGGCCACCAACAGTTGCCATTCTTGCACGAAAGCCATGTACACGAGCGCGTTTGATTTTACTTGGTTGGAAAGTTCTTTTCATTCTAAGATTCCTTAAAAAATATAGATAAATTTGGGGTGAAAGAGCTGGAATTTTAGTCTTAAATAGGGCCGCTTGTCAATAAAAGTGACATATAAATAATAAGCTAACTGCTTGATGTTGATTACTTCTTGAAACAAGCAATCATAAAATATAGTTAATTAAAGCCTTAATGCGTGGTGATTTTTCTATTTTTCACTCTACACAACTCGATCACCGCATCCATTTATCAAGGAAAATAGCCATTAACCTCCGATAAAAACGTGATATTCCGTTAAATGTCTATCACTGTTAAGTGTTAAAAATATCCAAGCGCACAATGTAGTCACTTTTCGAGCGTTAAACCACAACTCTGATCCATCGCTCTGCACCAACCTAAATAATTAGGCCGCTACTGGGTTGCTACCTAACAGCAACCCATCAAGTACAGTCATATCCACATCCATTAAAATATCGCAAAACCTATGTTTTATCTTCCATCACCTGCTGCCAAATATTAGCTATTTTTGTACGTTTTTCAACTAATTCGGCTTGTGGGATCATGGGCTTGTTTTCCTGTAAGGCTTCTTTATGCCCTCTATCTCTAAAAGTACAATAAGCGGACTCTAAGCAATGAGTTTGCTCAAAAGTGAGTAATTTTAACTCTGCTAATTTAGCTAACAAGCTAATATTATCAGTGACTTTAGTTAGCTCGGGATACTGGTGGCTAAATGATAAAACCAAATATTGTACGATAAATTCGATATCAGTAATCCCGCCAACACCTTGTTTTAAGCTGAATAATTCAGCGGTACTTTTATCAAGATTTTCGCGCATTTTAATGCGCATTTCTCGCACTTCTTTTTTTAAATCACTGCAGTTTCTTGGTAGCGATAAGATTTTTTTACGGGTATGCTCATATTCTTTTTGAGTTTTAACATCACCATTAATAAACCGTGCTCGCACCAACGCCTGATGCTCCCAAGTCCACGCTTCATTATTAAGATAGTCTTCATAACTATTTAATGGGGTGACTAATAAACCCGCTTCGCCACGCGGACGCAAACGCATATCGACCTCATAAAGCATGCCCGAAAGCATAGGAGTATTGAGTAAGCTACGGATGCGCTGTCCTAAATTAGCATAAAACTGCATGCTGGTAATTTGCTTACGCCCATCGGTTAGTGCGTTATTATCTGGGTAATTACAAATAAAAATGAGATCCAAATCTGAGCTATAACTCAGCTCTAACCCACCTAATTTGCCAAAACCTAAGACACCAAAATAGCTACTTTCATAACTTGAATTCGGTGGTGTACCATGTTTTTTGGCTAATATTTGCCACGCTATTTCTGTTGATTTTTCTAAAATAACTTCCGCAATATAGCTTAAATAATCACTCACGACCATCAGTGGCACAGCGCCCATAATATCGGCAGCCGCAACACGAAGTACGTTAATTTGTTTAAACTTACGCATAGCAAACATAATCTGCTCTATATCATCAGGCTCTATTTTTTTTAGCGCTGCGTCTAGCTGTGTTTGTAACGCTGATTTTTCTAAGGGCTCATAAAGCGACCTTATATCCAGTAACTCATCAAAAAGCGCTGGGAATTGACTAAGGTAATCACTAATCCAAGGGCTTGCTGCGCTTAACTGTATCAACTGCTGTAAGCCATTTTCATTTTCAGCTAACAAGGCAAGGTAAACATTACGCCCTGCTAGCGCTTCAAATAATCGACAAAGCCGTTGCAATGTTTGCTGAGGATTTTTTTCTTTCGGCACCAGCTCTAAAATTTTTGGCATTAATTTATTTAATGCATTTGCGCCTTTAACCGTTAAACGCTTAATACTTGATGCACTTTGAAACTGGTCAATTAAAAGCAATGTTTTTTCTGGCTCCTGGTAACCTAATTCAGCCAGTTGATTTAATCGGATTTCTTCATCTGCTTGCGCCATCCAAATTTGACTGCTGATGCTGGGCTGATCTTCACTATCTTCTATGGAAAAAACGGTAATAAACACGCTATGGACTTGTGCCCGTACTTTATCTAAGTCTTGTTTAAAACTTTGCCAATCAGTAAACCCCATAGAAAATGCTAAAATTAACTGCTCTTTTTCTGTTTTAGGCAGATCATGCGCTTGCTTATCTTGGTACTCTTGAATATGGTTTTCAACACGTCGTAAAAATTGGTAAGAAGTAATTAATTGCTCTGAATCTTCCGAGCTTATCAGGTCTTTATCGCCTAATAATTTTAGGATGATTTGAATTTGTCGCTCTTGCAAATCTTCGTCTTGCCCACCACGAATTAGCTGAAAAGCTTGCCCGATAAATTCAATTTCGCGAATACCGCCGGGGCCTAACTTAACGTTATCCATCCGGTCTTTACGCTGTAATTCTTGGGTAATCTGTTGCTTTAAGCTACGCAATTCTTCAAATGCACCATAATCCAGATAACGACGATACACAAAAGGCTTTATTAAGCTCATAAATTGTTCTGCGCCGTGCTCATCCCCTGCCACAGGCCGTACTTTTACCATGGCATATCGCTCCCATTCTCTTGCCTGAGTTTGGTAGTAATTCTCTAAGCCATCAAAGTTCATTAAAATCGGGCCGCTATCACCAAAAGGGCGTAAACGAATATCGGTTCTAAAAACAAAGCCATCCGCCGTGATTTCATCTAAAATTTTAACTAGCTGACGACAAATTCGGGCAAAAAATTCACCATAAGTGGTTTCTTTACGGTCCGCCAATACGCCATCTTGTTGGTAAGCAAAAATCAAATCAATATCAGATGAATAATTTAACTCCCAAGCACCCAGCTTGCCCATACCTAAGATAACAATATTTTGTGCGCTACCATCATCCAAGACAGGTGTCCCTTTGCGTTCACAAGCTTGTTGATAAAGGTAGTTTAGGGTGAATTGAATGCAACTTTCCGCCAGTGCGGTTAAGTCGGCTAAGGTTTCATCCAAATCAGACCAACCCGCTAAATCACGCCATGCAATACGCATCATTTGCTGATTACGAAATTTTCGCAGCGCCTTCATTAGCTCTACATCACCATCAAAAGTGATCGCTGCTAATTGCGTTACATACTGCTGGCGAACTTCTGCGCTAAATAAATCGCCTGAGTTTATAAGGTCAATTAATAATTGTGGCTGTCTCTCACTTTGTAAGGCAATAAATTCACTGCAACAAAATATTTTAGCGAGGCTTTCGGTTGCTAAATTATTGTTAGGAAATATTAAATTTGATCGCTGTAATGCTTCGGTAAATTTATCTAAAGAGAGCTGGGTAGAAGCGTGTAATTCTGGGGGGATATGATCAATGGAAAACATAAGTATCTCAGTCGCTGAGGGATACTTTTATAATAATACTGCAATGTAAAAAGGTATAGTTTTTTATTATGTAACTCGTAGAGTGCCTGTTACAAACCCCTTCGTTTTACGCTATTGATGGGGTTTGTAACAGGCGTACTTTCTTAACTTTAATAATAGCTACCTTACCTAGCAGTATTGGAAGTCTTTTCTTTTTGTGCTCGAACTGGTTTTTTATAAGGTTTTTGAACTCTCGGTTTTGGTTTTCTCGGCGCTGGTTTAATCATCTCAGGCAATAAATCTTCCGAGATTCTCTCCAAGGGCACTTTTTGTCCGATATATTGCTCTATATCTGGCATCGAATAAGCGTACTCTTCACAAATAAAGCTAATGGCTTCACCTTCTGCGCCAAAACGTGCTGTTCTACCAATTCTATGTACATAATCTTCACAATCTTGTGGTAAATCAAAATTAAAGACATGCGAGACATCAGGAATATGTAAGCCACGTGCTGCAACGTCAGTCGCAATCATAATGGTCACTTTACTTTCTTGGAAATCAGCTAATAATCGTTCGCGCTTATCCTGTGGAACATCACCACTTAATAAGGCTATTTTATGCCCGTTAGCGGCTAAATAATCCGCTAATTTCTCTCCGCACCGTTTCGTGTTAACAAAAACAATACTACGGACAGGCTTATGCTTCTCTAATAGGCCTAGCAATAAGGGGATTTTTTGCTCATTCGCAGGACAAAATGCAGATTGCTTAATTGAAGCTGAAGTCATCTCTTCGCTTTCAATTTTCACCATCACTGGCTGATGCATATGCTCATAAGCGAGCTCAGTCACTTTAAAGGATAAAGTCGCTGAAAATAGTAAATTTAAGCGCTTTTCAGGGCTAGGCATTCTATTTAATAAGTATCGAATGTCTTTAATAAAACCGAGGTCAAACATTCTATCGGCTTCATCCATCACCATCACTTGAATGTGATCTAAAGAAAAAGCATTTTGTCGATAAAAATCAATAATCCTGCCCGGCGTGGCAATAATAATATCCACATTAGACTGCACTGCTTTTAGTTGCTTTTGGTAATCCGTACCACCATAAATAAGCGCCATATTGAAATTCAAGTATTTGCCTAGCTGCAATGCATCTTTATGAATTTGAATCGCTAACTCACGAGTAGGCGCAAGAATGAGCGCTCTAGGATATTGTTTCGTTTCACTCTTATCATTAAGTAAGCGCTGAAAAGTTGCCAATAAAAAACTGGCAGTTTTACCCGTGCCTGTTTGTGCTTGGCCTGCAACATCTCTATCTCTTAATGCAATCGGTAATGATTGATCCTGAATAGGCGAACATTGATCGAATCCTGCATCTTTTAAGCCTCGTAAAATGGGCCGTGAAAGCTCCAAATTAACGAAGCGCGTCTCTGTTAAGTGTGTTTTCTTCATGCGTATAGAATACAGTAATAAACTTTAAGTTGCACTGAAGTTAAACCTATTAACTCTCTGTTAATACTGGATAAGCTAAAAGTAACTAGCAAAAATAGATTGACAAAAATGATCGATACAGCGATATTAGCCGCTCGTTAAATAATTTGGAGAATAGCGTGAGTGACTCAGTCCTTCATGTAGCTGATAGTACTTTTGATGAACTTGTTTTAAAATCAAGTATCCCCGTCCTTGTTGATTACTGGGCAGAATGGTGTGGTCCTTGCAAAATGATCGCGCCTGTTTTAGATGAAATTGCAAAAGAATACGACGGTAAAATCACTGTTGCTAAATTGAATATTGATGACAACTCAGCAACACCTGCACATTACGGTGTACGTGGCATTCCAACATTGATGATATTTAAAGATGGCGATGTTGAAGCAACAAAAGTAGGGGCGTTAACTAAGTCGCAACTTACTCAATTTATTGACGACAATATCTAAGATATAAAATCAGGAAGTGCAAAGTTTATTTGTAACTTCCTGATTACTTGCGTATACTTCGCATTTGGTGCTGATCTCTTAGCGCCTTCCTGAACACCAAAATAACCGCACCTTAATTTAGCTTAAGTTGTCTTTCGACATTAATGAGCTCACCCCTTCTAATAAATTTATCCATTGTATGAACCTAACTGAATTAAAACTAAAACCGATCACTGAAGTTATTGCTCTCGCTGAATCATTAAATATTGATAGTGTTTCCCGAGCAAAAAAACAAGATGTTATTTTCTCCATTTTAAAAAAACAAGCAAAAAGTGGTGAAGATATCTATGGCGATGGGGTATTAGAGATCTTACAAGATGGCTTTGGCTTTCTTCGTACCCCAGGCAGTTCTTACCTTGCTGGCCCTGATGATATTTATGTCTCCCCAAGCCAAATTCGACGCTTTAGCCTTCGTACTGGTGATACTGTCAGCGGAAAAATAAGACCGCCTAAAGATAACGAGCGCTATTTCGCCATGCTTAAAGTTGAAAAAATCAACTTTGAAACGCCTGAAAATGCTAAACACAAAATTCTCTTCTCTAACCTAACTCCTCTTTTTCCTACTAAGCGCTTTATTATGGAGCGTGGTGATGGCACAAGTGCCGATTTAACAGGACGGGTTATTGATTTAGTTTCACCTATTGGTAAAGGCCAACGGGGCTTGATTGTTTCTCCGCCAAAAGCGGGTAAAACAATGATTTTGCAAAGTCTTGCACAATCGATCTCTGAGAATAACCCTGAATGTTACATGATTGTCTTGCTCATTGATGAGCGCCCTGAAGAAGTGACAGAGATGGAGCGTTGTATTCGTGGTGAGGTTATCTCTAGTACGTTTGATGAGCCTGCAACACGTCACGTTCAAGTTGCCGAAATGGTGATTGAAAAAGCACGTCGTTTAGTTGAGCATAAACACGATGTAGTCATTTTGTTAGACTCATTAACGCGTCTAGCAAGAGCTTACAATATGGTCGCGCCTTCATCAGGTAAAATCTTATCAGGTGGTGTTGATGCGAATGCCCTAGAAAAACCTAAACGTTTCTTTGGTGCAGCACGTAATATTGAAGAAGGCGGTAGTTTAACGATTATTGCAACGGCGCTTGTTGATACCGGATCACGAATGGATGAAGTGATTTATGAAGAGTTTAAAGGAACGGGTAATATGGAATTACACCTGGAACGTAAAATTGCAGAAAGACGTATTTACCCTGCGATTAATATAAACCGCTCTGGTACTCGCCGTGAAGACTATTTAGTTGCCCCTGAAGAGTTACAAAAAACTTGGATTTTACGTAAAATTTTACAGCCGATGGATGAAATGGCTGCGTCTGAATTTATATTAGGAAAATTGAAAGACTTTAACACTAATCTTGAATTTTTTGAGTCTATGAAGCGTTAAGAAACACTATATTTTACGTGTTTGCGTAGGATGGAAGCGAGGCCTTTAGCCTCGCTTCAAAT
The DNA here is from genome assembly GCA_030627265.1 of Methylococcaceae bacterium. Classification (GTDB taxonomy): domain Bacteria; phylum Pseudomonadota; class Gammaproteobacteria; order Methylococcales; family Methylomonadaceae; genus Methyloprofundus. The sequence continues at coordinate 2,531 of DAOUSK010000013.1, read as the reverse complement.
ATGCTTTCAACCTTGTAGTACCTTAAGCTCTACGCCTTTTCTGGCACATAGCCTTCTGGCGTTTGGAAATCTGTTCCAAATAAGAATTTTTCCCTTTCTTCTTCAATTAATTTTTTTGCTTTTGGCTCAAAACTCGCTAAACGATGCTCGTTAATTAACACTGTCTGCATTGCCATCCACTCTTTCCACGCCTTTTGTGACACATGTTCAAAAATATACTGTCCTTTTTCACCTGGAAATGGAATAGACTCTAGGCCCTCCTCTTCCGTACCCAATTTTACACAGTTAACTAATCTTGCCATTTTCAGTCCTCTTTAAGCTCATCAAATAATTGTTTTATTGGCGCAGGTAGCGCTATATTCTTATGCTGCATATGTTTATACCAGATTCGTAAATCTGCTTCCATCACATTATTTGTAGGGCTATCGACAGTAAGTTGAATAGGCAAATAATCTAAATGATAATGGGAGAATGTATGGCGCTTTACAGTCAGCTCTTTAGTTTCATGTACCGTTAAATCATGTTTCTCAATCCAGGCTAATATATCCAGCTTGCTCTCTAGCTCTGGTACACTCCATAAGCCTCCCCAAATTCCGACTGGCGGCCTTTTTTCGAGTAAGACTTCGCCTTTTTTATTGGTGGCAAGAATAAAAACCAACTGCTTAACCGGTATTTTCTTGCTGACTTTGGGGGTTGGTAATAAATGAACCTTATCTTGTAGCAAGGCTTGGCAATCTATTTGTAGCGGACATTGCAAGCATAAGGGTTTTGATCGCGTACAAACGGTAGCGCCTAAATCCATCATTGCTTGCGTATAGTCGGCAGATCTCTCTTCCGGCGTATAGTATTCGCTAAGATCCCACAGCTGCTTGTTAACCGCACTTCCTCCTGTCCATCCCTCTATTCCTTTAAATCGAGCCAAAACACGTCTGACATTACCATCTAAGATCGCATGGCTTTTAGAAAAAGCAATACTCAGTATCGCACCCGCTGTTGAGCGGCCAACGCCGGGTAAATCCACCAAAGCGTCCAATGTTTCGGGGAATCCAGATTTATCAATTTGTTGCGCTGCTTTGTGTAGATTTCTTGCGCGCGCATAATAACCCAAACCAGCCCATAAGCTCAGAACATTATCCAAGGGCGCATTTGCCAACTCTTTAGCTGTTGGGTACTGTTTAATAAATTTATTAAAATAAGGGATAACTGTCACAACTTGCGTTTGTTGTAGCATAACTTCAGAAAGCCAAACGCGGTACGGACTAATCGGATGTTGCCAAGGCAAGTCTTTTCGGCCAAATTGGTCAAACCATTCAAGTAATTGCAGTTGAAAATTTTCAGGTGTCATAGGTATTACGTTTAAGCATAAAAAGTAGGGACTTATTAGAAGCAGGAAACGGGGCGCAAGTCTTTAGGGCAGTTATCCTCAGGCATAAAAAAAGCCCTAACTGATTCAATCAATTAGGGCTTTTTTCTTAATCTAAAAAACGATTACGAAGGCTTGCTTCTACGCGGGTTTCTGCGAGGTTTTTTGTTTGACTTATCTCCACCACCGCCATTTCTTCTACGAGGTGCAGAATCTCTCTCTTGTCTTGGTACTTCGCCGTCTTTAGCAGGTGAAATATCTAATTTCTGCCCTGCAACGCGTGTTGCTTTAAGCGCATTAAAGACTTCATTTGGCATGCCTTTTGGTAAATCAACCATTGTAAAATCAGCGTGCATATCAATTTGGCCAATTTCTTTACCATTTAGGCCGGCTTCATTTGCGATTGCGCCAACAATGTTGCCAGGCATCGCACCATGATCTTTACCTACTTCAATACGGTAGCGTTGCATTTCAGGTTGAGAACCACCTCTTTCCCGGCTCTCTTCGCGACGTCTTTTATCACGTCCACGCTCATTGCTCTCAGTCACTTTAGGTGCTTTATGTAGTAACAAAGGCTCGTCACCTTGTACTAATTTAGCTAAAGCGGCTGCAATTTCTTGTGCAGGCACATCATGCTCAGCTTCATATTGCTCAATAATCTTAGCGTAAAACTCTAAAGACTCTTTTGCAAGTGTATCTGTAATCTGCTGTTTAAAACGATCAACACGTTTATCATTAATCGCTTCTGTTGAAGGCATTTCTAATAATTCAATACGTTGATTGGTTGCACGCTCAATAGCTGACAACATACGTTTTTCACGTGGTGCAACAAATAAAATTGCATCACCAGAACGACCCGCACGACCTGTACGTCCAATACGATGCACATAGGCTTCTGTATCGTAAGGAATATCGTAGTTAATAACGTGGCTAATTCTAGGTACATCTAAGCCACGTGCAGCAACATCTGTTGCAACTAAAATATCTAAGCTACCTTTTTTCAGACGATTAATCGTTTTTTCACGCTGGTTTTGCGCTAGATCACCATTAATTGCCGCAGCTGAATAGCCGCGCGCTTCTAATTTTTCTGTCAGCTCTATCGTTGCATTTTTTGTACGTACAAAAATAATAACGCCATCAAAAGTCTCTGCCTCTAAAATCCGCGTTA
>DAOUSK010000155.1 GCA_030627265.1 Methylococcaceae bacterium | reverse complement strand
TGATTTTGAAAATTCAGAAGGTAATATCGGTTTAGCAAACGCATTATTCCATCATTTAGCAGAGAAATTACCGGTTTCTCGCTGGCAGCGTGATTTAACGGATTCTACCGTTTTACGCAATATCGGCGTGGGTATTGCACATACCAGTATTGCCATTCAGGCTAGTTTAAAAGGTATTTCTAAATTAGAAATTAATGCAGCTATCATCGAAGCTGACTTAGATGCAAACTGGGAAGTGTTAGCAGAGCCAGTGCAAACAGTTATGCGCCGTTACGGTATTGAAAAGCCTTATGAGAAATTAAAAGAACTAACGCGCGGAAATCGTATTAATGCCGCTGATATGCAAGCATTCATTGAAAAATTAGACATGCCAGAAGAAGCGAAACAAGAACTTATTAAATTAACACCGCGTACTTACACTGGCTATGCTGAAAAACTAGCTAAAGACATCTAACAGCAATAGTCCATATATTACACTCATATATGGACTGTTTTTCACTCCCAATCATTAATATGACTGTATCTAAGCTGAAAATCCTGCTACATTAACAGCATAAAATTCCCTTAGGATTAAAATATGAAATGCTTAATCACTGATGACAGTAAAATGTCTTTAATGATGCTTAATAAAATCATTGCTAACGCTCATCCTGACTGGGAAATACTCCAGGCAAGCGATGGCCTTCAAGCAATTGAAATAGCTAAAGATAACGAACTAGACCTCATCTTATTAGATTTCAACATGCCTAATATGAATGGTGCTGAAGCAGCCAAGATATTAAGACCGCAATTCCCCAATGCAAAAATTGCATTTTTAACGGCCAATGTTCAAGAAGCTATTCAGAATATAGCTGTAGACTTAAAAGTCGATTTCATTCCTAAACCTATTACTGAAGCTAAAATTTTAAAGTATGTCGGATAAGCCCCCCATTTTGGATGATTTTTTTGTCGATGCAGTGACCGAAGTACTCAATATTGGTATGGGTAGTGCTGCTGCTGCATTAAGTGAAATGATTAGTGATGAAGTAAAACTGAGCGTTCCGGGCGTGGAGTTTGTCAGCCGCTTAGGTGCAACTACAATTATCGGCGAAAAAACAAAAACTGATGTCAGTGGTGTACACCAAAACTTCCAAGGTGCATTTGGTGGCGATGCAATACTACTTTTTCCAGAAGATCAAAGCCTAGAATTAGTCCGTGCTGTATTACAACAAGATGATATTTCTCTCACTGATTTAACCGACATGGAGCAAGAAGCGATGACTGAAATCGGTAATGTCATTCTTAATGCTTGCCTATGCAGTATGGCGGATATGTTTAAGCAAGAAATTCGAGGTGAAATGCCTGAATTTGTTAAAGGCTCTTTAAAACAGATTTTTTCAGCAGAAGGCAGCCTAGCAAATACTGAGGCTGTTGTTTTATTGCTCAATATGGACTTTGCTGTTGAAACAAAAAGCCTAGAAGGTTATGTTACTTTTTTAATGGATGTTGAGTCCGTTCAACAATTTAAAAGAGCCATCGAAAATATGTTGGGTATGTAAATTAGTTATGCCGGCAACTAATAATTCGAAATTTTCAGAAAACAAATCAGAGTCTTCTAATACAGAAATATTTGAATCTATATTTTTAGGTACTGAACTAGGCTTAATTATTATTAGTGACGAACTTAATGTTATTGAATGGAATCCTTGGTTTACAAAACATTCTGGTATTAATGCTGCGAATGCAAAAGGAAAAAATCTAATAGCGTTATTTCCTATCCTTGAGAAAAGCAGTATTAATCGTGGTATTCTTTCAGCCATAAACAATGGCATGTCTTCTATTATTTCCCACACGCTCAATAGAAAACCTTTTCCTTTATTCAATAATTTTAATCAAGCCATACAGCACCAAATCACCATAAAACCTTTAACAATAAAAGAAAATAAACGCTATTGTTTAATTCAAGTAGTCGATATTAGCGCGAATGTTAGCCGTGAAAAGCAACTTATCGGGCATGTTAAAGAGAATAAAGCCATTTTAGCTAAACTGGCAGAAGAAAAAGAACGCGCACATGTTACGCTCAACTCTATTGCTGATGCAGTAATTACGACAGATAAGGAAGGCAAAGTCTTATTTATGAATCCCGTTGCTGAAATTCTAACAGGAATTTCTGAAGAAGAGGCGCAACATAAAAATGTTGCCAATTTTTATAAGCTGGTTCACGAAGACACTAAGGAATCCGTACCCTGTCCTGTCGCCGCTTGCATAGCAAAACAGGATGTTATCGCCAATGAAACTGACCACTGTTTATTTAGAGGTGATGAACAGCTATCTATTACAGATTCAGCTGCACCTATCTTAGATGATAACGGAGAAATTCACGGGGCTGTTCTCGTTTTTAGAGATGTTTCTCAATCTCGCGCATTATCAGCTAAATTAAGCTGGCAAGCATTACACGATCCACTGACTAGCTTAGCAAACCGACGTCAGTTTGAATCTAAAATGAAAGAATTACTGGAAAAATCACGCCTAGATCACTTACAACACCATCTACTTTATTTAGATTTAGATCAATTCAAAGTGGTTAATGATACCTGTGGACATGATGCCGGCGATGAACTTTTAAAACAAGTGAGTGTTGCACTAGAAAATAAATTGCGTAAATCTGATTTATTAGCGCGTTTAGGCGGTGATGAATTTGGCGTTTTATTAGAAAGCTGTGATGCAGAGCATGCCTTAGCCATTGCTAATAACTTACGCCAAGCTGTAGAAGACTTTCGTTTTGGCTGGAAAAACCAATCCTTTAAAATTGGTGTGAGTATTGGTATTGCTGAAATAATGGGCATTGAAGCAAAGGCATCAGAAGTACTTAGTGCGGCAGATGCAGCCTGCTATGTTGCAAAAGAAAGCGGCCGTAACCGCGTACATTTTCATCAAACAAATGCTTCCGCATCATCCGAGCACCAGCAAGAAATGCAATGGGTTTCTCGCTTACATGAAGCACTTGATAATGATGCTTTTGAACTCTACTTACAGCGCATACAAAATATAAGCTCGTTAGATGCACCTTCAAATCATTATGAAGTGTTATTACGTATGGTAGGTAAAAATGGTAAGCTTATTCCACCCGGTGCCTTCCTTCCTGCGGCTGAACGATTTAACCTTATTAGCAGTATTGATCAATGGGTAGTGGAAAATGTCTTTAAAAAATTACACCAGGTAAGTAAAGAAAATAGCTTACCTGACGATTTAATGATTGCCATTAATTTATCTGGCCTTTCCATGGTCAATGATGCATTATTAAAACGCATAACGGATCTACTAGATAAATCTGAAATTCCTGCCAGCTATTTTTGCTTTGAGGTCACTGAAACGGCGGCTATTTCTAATTTAACCAAAGCAGTAGAATTTTTGCAGCAACTGCGATCTAAAGGCTGCAAAATAGCTTTAGATGATTTTGGCAGTGGCTTATCTTCTTTTGCCTATTTAAAAGATCTCCCTATTGATTATTTAAAAATTGATGGTTATTTTGTTAAAGATATTGCAGTTGATGGTATTGATAAAGCCTTCGTTGAATCCATCAACCAAATTGGTCAGGTAATGGGCTTACAAACAATTGCAGAATTTGTTGAAGATGACTCCATTTTAGAGATATTAACAGAGCTAGGGGTTAACTATGCTCAAGGGTATGGTATTCATAAACCCACCCCTTTTAATGAAATATTCAGCAAAAAATCCATTTAATAATTTAAGCTTCAATACACGCCTTTGCTTGCAGTGCAATTTCCAATTCTTCATTGGTTGCGATCACTAAAATTTTAACCGGCATAGCTTCTTGCTGAATACTGTAGATATCGCCTGTTACTTGCTGATTTTTATTTTCATCAACTGCAATACCCAGTAACGCTAAATCAGCACAACAGCTTACTCTTAATTCCGCATCATTTTCACCAATCCCACCCGTAAATACCAAGGCATCAACACGCCCTAATACTGCAAAATAAGCGCCTATATATTTCTTAATACGATAACTCACCATCGCTAAAGCAAGCTTGGCTTGTGTATCACCAGAATCCGCTAGCTTATGCACGGCACGCATGTCATTTTCATTGCAAATGCCTTTTAAGCCACTCTGTTTATTTAAAGCCTGTTGAACATCAGACGACGTAAAACCTAATTCAT
>DAOUSK010000038.1 GCA_030627265.1 Methylococcaceae bacterium | reverse complement strand
TATGTAAAAAACAGCGCATTGCCTGAGATTATCAACGCACTGCTTGATACATAACGACCAGATCACATTATGCGAAGTTGTATGGCGGAAGTCGGAAGGGATGCCTACTCCCTTTTGAGCTTTCAAATATCGTTTTGGCATTTAGTATCAAAAATAGGAATAAAATGAATAATAAAAACAAATCATTAATTTATATACTCTTTTTATGTGTGATAAGTTTAAATGTGTTCGCAGGTTCTAAAATAGCCATTCTTGAATTTGAACTTAAAGATTTAACACTAAAACCACGAATACCCGCTGAAATCAAAAGAACCGCCTCTATAAAACCATTATTAGAAACAGAACTTAAAACAGCAAATTATGAAATTATTAACATTGAACCCAAAGATCAAAAATTTGCTGATAGTGGTATTGGCTATTTATTTGATCATCATGATATTGCCGCAAAGCTAGGAAAAAAAGTGGGTGCAGATTATGTACTGGTTGGAAGGCTGCATAAACCTAGTTTTTTATTTTCCTATCTGATGGGACATTTAATCAGAGTAAAGGATGGCAAGTTAATTGGGAATTATATTTCAGAAGCAAAAGGTCCGAACATAAAACTAACGATTAAAACGGTACAAAGTCTTGCAGTTAAAATAGATAACACTCTTGATAATAACTATACTCCACCGCCAGCAAAAAAATAAAACCTCGTATAATATAGTCGGTTTGATACGTGCCTTCGATTAGTAAAGTTGTTGCATTGCCCTGCTAGCCTCCACAGCCAGGATACAATTTTTACACTAGATTAGCAATGGTTTGTAATCCCCTCCCCTCGTAGTCACCATATTAAGTGTGGAACCTTTATTTTTCAATTACTTGTCAATGGTATTAAATTCCCGCAAAGGCAGGTATATCAAGTGCTCAAAAGAAATAATTGTTTTTCCCACAGCTCATGCTGACATAGCAAAAAGCAATGGTATGATTAACTGAAAATTTAAGTGTAATAGCCCAGAAAATCACCAATAAGTGGATTGTTAGTTAACGTAACAAGATAATATTAAATAACCTTATGTCGAAAAATCTTTCTATTAGAACCCTCAGAAGAAGTATTACTCTTCAATATACAATAGCGCTTAGTTTAATAGCTACTTTATCTACTGTTGCTTTTTTCTTTTTAGGTTCTGCTTTAGAAGGTTCAAGTAATACAGCTTTTATCGTAAATATTTCAGGGAAGCAACGTATGCTTAGTCAGCATATTGCTTTAGATGTACACCGGATCCATGAAGACCTTTTACATGAAAAAGTTTCAAATATTGAGAGTCATAACCGGAAAAAGCTGTTATTAACGAAACATATTCAAGAAATGCTAGTTGCAAACAAAATGCTATCTTCTGGTATATTACCAGATAAGCAAAATATCGAACTATCACCAGTTATTTATGACATGTATTTTGGTCAAATGAACCTTAATCAAAGAGTCAAGGACTATGTTTCTATTGCAGAAAAGATCACTATATCAACAGATTATAATCAAGCCAATAAATTTGTTGATATACTGAACCTCCAATCCGAACCACTGTTAGTTGATTTAAATAAAGCCGTTCAACAATATGAAATAGAAGGTGAAAATAAGCTTCTTAGTATAAAAACGATGGAGCTAGCTGTATGGGGCTCTACCATTTTTATCTTACTCATTGAGGCGATTTTTATATTTCAGCCGTTGGTACGAAAAATTGTTAAGTTAACAGAAACAGAAGAAAGGTCTATTGAAAATTTACAACACGAAGTTGAAAAAAGAACCTTACATTTAGAACAAGCCAATCAAAAGTTAGAAAATTTAGCGTCACATGACCCATTAACGAGACTAAAAAATAGATTGAACTTAGAAAGTGACCTGGAAGATATCATGCATCAACATGATATGCACCAAGCTCCTTATGCTGTATTAATGTTTGATATAGATTGGTTTAAAAAAGTGAACGATACCTATGGTCATGATGCTGGGGATGTTGTATTAATCGAATTTGCAAACTTGCTAAAACAATCGGTCCGACAAGGCGATTGGGTTTATCGTATTGGTGGAGAGGAGTTTGTGATTTTATTAAATAGAGCCACCTATGAAGATACGCTGATAAAGGCGGAAAATATACGTAAATCAATTGAAAAACATACCTTTACAATTAATGACGCTAAGATAAAAAAGACTGTCAGTGGCGGGCTTTATCATTCATCCTTAAAGAACATTAAAAATGTAAAAGAAATTTTAAAGCTTGTTGATAATGCACTGTATATTTCAAAATCTAAAGGCCGAAACAGGGTTTCTAATATCCAATAAATGCCAGTAGTAATAAAGCATCTATCAAGCTTACAAGTAAGTTTCAAATAATGGAAGCTATGCAAAATAACGGCGTGTCTTGAGATTTTTACACCGCTAAGTTACATAAAGTTTGAAGAGCTAGTATTCAGCCCTTGAATGGAATGTGGCTCTAGCTCTGTAATGCATGTTGAATTAATGCAATACCAACACCCACAAATCCAATTGTTGTTATCACAAAACTGATGGCACTTAAGATCCGCCATACTCTTTTATTCCAAAAATCTGGGTCAAACGCTGCAACCACAAAAACGCTAGGATTAGTGACTCCTCCTATCGCGACACACCAACATGCAAAAATGGGTAATTCGACTCCTGAGCCATAAAAACCAAGGTTAAATAATGCCATGAGAGCAAAGTCAATATGCGCTCTAATCATGGTTTTATAATCAACTAAGAATTTCTCATCAATGCCTTGAATGGGAAACCATCGAGCAAATGTCATTAGCCATGCTGATAATATTAGTGCAGTCATGCAGACAACTGCACCTATTAATAAAACTTCCATTATTTTCCCTTATTAAATTGTTTGATTTTTTAAATTGAACATTAGCATCGTTATGCTAACAAATTTTAAAAGCCCTCATTGAATTACTTGATTCTGAGAAACCTTAATTATATTGGCTATCAGGTTCCCACTGTGAAGTTAGTTTCATTCGTGGAGCGTATATGCAAATCTCTCTGTGGAAAGGGAATTTCTATGCCTGCTTCACGTAGAGCCTCTAATAAACGCATATGCAAATCATGTTTTGCAGGGAGTCGCTGATCTAGTTCACTGACATAGACTCTGATTGAAAAATCTAAAGAACTCTCACCAAAACCTGTGAAAATGACTGTTGGTTCGGGAGACTCTAAAATAAGGGATGATGATTTAACCGCTTCTTCAATCACTTTATAAGCTAATTTTACATCGGCATCATAGGAAATACCGAGTGGAATGACGATGCGAGTCATTGGGCTGGTTAATGACCAGTTAATCAGCTGGTTGGTTATAAAGGTTTTATTTGGCACAATCAGCTCTTTTTTATCCCAATCTAATAATGTTGTTGCGCGCATTTGAATACGTGTAACACGTCCAGTGATATTATCGACGGTTACTGTATCCCCTACCCTAATCGGACGTTCAAACAATAGAATAATACCCGAAACCATATTGGCAAAAATTTCTTGCAAGCCAAAACCTAGCCCTACAGTTAATGCAGCAACTAACCATTGAACTTGTGACCAGCTTCCCCCGAGTCGGCTGGCAATAGCAATAAACCCAATGGTTATCATCACGTATTTGGCTAATTGGTTGATAGCATAGAGGCTACCAGGTTCAATATCTGAGTGTTGGAAGAATAAAACTTCCATCAATCCTGGGAAATTTATAACCGCTGTGACAATGATAAATAGATATAAACCAGAAAAACAAAGGTCGGTTAATGTAATCGCCTGTAGTACGGTTTGGTTATCCATCATTACCGTATGCTGCCAAAGTACGATGTTATCTAAAAATGAAAATGCTGGAAAAATATTCTGCCAAACAAACCAAGCGCTGACAGCAACACCAACTAGGATAGAGACATTAACAATTTTGGTTGTTTGTTGATTTATTTTAGAAATATCTAAAATTTGTTCTTCCAAAATTAAAGCATCCTGGGGCGATAAATCATGTGCTTCATTCTTTTTACGTGCATTATTTAAAGCCATTTTTCGGTTTAATAAGCTCAGCCAGCGAATAATTAAACTATGTACAATAACGGCAATAAAGATAACTCTTAAGCTAATGATCACTTTTTGCTGCAATTCTAGTGCACTCAAATAATAGCCCGCTAATGAAAAGCCTATGATAATAAAAGGAATAGTAATAATTCCAGCAAGCCATAGGTAACGAGTTTTTACCCACCAATGATGGTTATTTGCTTGTATATATTCTTTTAATCCAGAGTTATTAGACTTATATGATCTTATAAAACAAGCGCTTAATGCCAGCATAAAAATAATTAAACTGAGTCGCCCTAAGGTATCGCTATGTGCCGTATTGCTAACCCCTGCCGTTAAATAAATAAGGAAAAAAGTTGGGAAAACAATATATTGCAAACCGTTAATTTGCTTATAAATATATTGAGTGGATACTTTAGGCCAAGAAAAATGCAGCTGCGCTATGCCTTGATCTTCAAGTGTTTTAAGTAAAAATCGCAATATAAAAAATGAAATCGCTACTTGCTGTAACCCTCCCCCTATTGCACGAGTAAAATCATCTTGTATGCTGATATTACTGAGTAGATAAGCAAGAAAAGCTAAGATTAAGGGAATTAATGAAGCGTTGATGATGTTGGATAAAAATACCTGAAAGGTATAGTGCAATTTATCTGTATAAACCTTTTCAACTTTTTTTCTAATGCTGATAATATGGCTTTGAAGTTTGATATTTGCATAGCAAACTAACAACAAGAATATTGTAAACACAGTGGACTTAAACAGGTTCTGTTGCAATGCAAGCAATAAATTTTTAGTTGCTAGTAGCCATTTTTTAGGCGATAAAAGCCAGTTTACCGAATCATATAAACGACTCGGAAAGGTTAGGTTGACAGCTAATGAGCTAGGTACCCAAAATAAGCGTTCATCTAAGTATGTTTCAAAATTTGTAATGTCGATTAATGTTTGCTTGCGCAAAAAATCATAGTCGCCAAAAACACGTAAGGCTTTAAAGTAGGCATTACTTAAGTTTTTTAAACGTTCTTTTTGGGTCGTTAATAATTGTTTTATTTCTTTGTTTATTGTTTGTTGTTCACGTTTGCTTAGTTTTTTCTTTAATGAACTATTCAGTTGTGCAATCGTCTCTTCTATTGATTTATTAAGGTAACGCAGTTTTTGTAGTTTTAGTTCAATTTCATACTGGGCTAAACTGATCGAATCCGCAGTAGAAAATAATTTAAGTTCCTGTAAGTATTGTAATTTATTTTTTTCTAAATTGACGCGCTGCTCTCTTAATACGCGACCTAATGCAGGACTTAAACTAGCTAGTTTTATTTTTTTATCGGTACCTTTGTGGTATTGCGCTATTTCCTGCTTGTAAGCTTCTATTAAACTTACTTCGTATTGGTAATCATTAATCAGGCGTTCTGTATTTTGTAGGTCTTTACCTAGTTGAATATTTTCAGCAATAATAGCCTGTATTAAAGGGTGTTTCTTAAGGCTGTCTTGCTCTGATTTTAATAACACTTGCGCAAGCTTTTGATCCTTTAATAAACGCAGTTGTTTTAATGCACTATTTCTATCGCTAATGATTTGTTCTAATTGTTCTTTATGAATAAAAAAGTCTTCTACTTTTTTTCTATCTAACTGTATTTGTACTGGGTTACTAATCACCTCACTGTCTAATTTTGTTAATTCAGCAACATAGGCAGCTATAAGTGAATTCAGATAAACTTTACGTGCTTCATCTTCATGTTTTGAAGACAAGGTACTTTCCTTTGAATTAAGAATTTCTTTGGCTTGCTCTATGCCAGTTATTGCATGCAAACTTTCTTCTCGAATTTCTTCAGGTCGTCGTTTGTTTTTTGCGAGGATATTTTCTAAATTATCAATTTTTCCATTGACTGCTCTTAACTCAGATTTTAAATTCACCAGTTGTAATTCATGGTCTTTTTCTAAAGCATCTTTTTTAAGTGTATATTTTTTATCAACCTGACTAAGGTACTTTTGCTTTAATACTTGAGGGGCAGTTTTTATTAACGCTTGATAGGTTGTTGTAATATATTCATACCACTTTTGATTCGCTATATTTTCATCCGCCAACTGAAACCACTGAATTTGTTTTTGCTTACTTTCTTTATCTCCCCCACTTGTTGTTTTTATTTTTTCAACTCTAGACTGTAGTTCGTCCCTAGATAAAATAGAGCCGATTACACCGCCAACTAGTTGCTCTGCTTGCAAGTGAGTCGTTATTAAAAGTAAAAACTGTAGAATAAAGAAAATTTTAAATTTCATAATGAGTTAATTTTTTGCATAACGGTTAATTAGGAGCGAGAGTTTAATAATACCCGAAAGTATGACGCGGGATTTTGGCGTCACAGGCGTACTAGAAAAGCAGGCGCATAGCAGGCTACGCAACTGATTTTCTAGTACGCCTGTGAAGTCAAAAGACAAATCAGACTCGGGTATTATTGAATTCTCGTTCCTGAGTATTTTAAAACTGCAAAACTACCTAGCGACAAAGTATAATAAGCGAATATCTTTGTTTAAAAATATTTTCTCATGATACTTCAGATTAATTATTATTCTACCCTATTACTCTCTCAAAATTATCTCTATCAGACGAGTATAAGCCTCGTTCCTAGCGATCTTATTATAAAATCAAATCATGCCTGAGCAAGAAAACTATGATGCGTTAATCATTGGTAGTGGTGGTGCTGGGCTATCTTTAGCGCTTAAACTTGCTGATCAGCGCCGCGTTGCGGTTATTTCTAAGTTTGCCCTTACTGAAGGCAGTACTTTTTATGCTCAAGGTGGGATTTCTGCGGTTTTAGATTCCCAAGCATCGTCAATTGACTCTCACATTCAAGACACGCTTAATTCGGGGGCCGGTTTATGCAATTCTGATGTTGTGCGCTTAACGGTTGAGTATGGCAAAAAAAGTATCGATTTTTTACGTGCACAAGGAATGGAATTCACTGAGCGGCATACTAAACATGGTGAAACGGAGTTACATTTAAACCAAGAAGGTGGTCATTCTGAACGTCGCATTGTGCATAATGCCGATGCCACGGGAAAAGCGTTATCTTTTTCACTCATTAATAAAGCCAAGCAACATAAAAACATTACTTTATTAGAGCACCACAATGCCGTTGATTTAATTATTGATGGTAATCGCGTGATTGGCGCTTATGTCTTAGATACTCAAAATAAAGTGGTTAAAACAATTGCTGCTCCTACTGTCGCACTGGCTACGGGGGGGGCTAATAAAGTCTACCTTTATACCACTAACCCACAAATTTCTACCGGTGATGGTATTGCTTTAGCTTGGCGTGCAGGCTGTAAAGTCGCTAATATGGAATTTATGCAATTCCATCCGACTTGTTTATACCACCCTGATGGCAGTTCTTTTTTAATTAGTGAGGCTGTTCGAGGTGAAGGGGCTAAATTAATATTGCCTGATGGTTCTGAATTTATGCAGCATTATGATGAGCGCGCAGAACTTGCACCGCGTGATATTGTTGCGCGAGCCATTGACCATGAAATTAAAAAGCATGGTCTTGATTGCGTGTTTTTAGATATTAGCCATAAGTCGCCTGATTTTATTAAAGCGCACTTCCCTTCTATCTATAAAAAATGTTTAGAATTTAATATCGATATTACTCAAGAACCTATTCCTGTTGTACCCGCCGCACATTACACTTGTGGTGGTGTCATGACTGATGATTATGCGCGTACTGATATCTCAGGGCTGTATGCGCTGGGTGAAGTCGCGTGTACAGGTTTGCATGGTGCAAACCGAATGGCTAGTAACTCTTTATTGGAATGTTTGGTTTTTGCGGATCGCGCGAGTGAAAATATTCTAAAGAGTGAACTTTTACAGGGCGTTATTGATTTACCTGAGTGGGATGAATCACAAGTTAAAGAATCGACTGAAGAAGTGATGATTGCACATAATTGGGATGAGCTGCGCCGTTTTATGTGGGATTATGTGGGCATCGTACGCACCACAGAGCGCCTACAAAGAGCATCACACCGCCTTGCACTGTTACAATCAGAAATTGCTGATTATTATCAGCGTTATCATATTAATAGCGATTTATTAGAGCTAAGGAATTTAGTGATTGTTGCTGATTTAATCATTCAAAGTGCCTTAGCGCGTAAAGAAAGCCGTGGCTTACATTACACATTAGATTATCCTGAACTGGATGATTCACAGAGAAAAAATACGGTTTTAGTTCCCAGTAATAATTAACACTACTGCTTTACGCGCTCTATAATCCCTTGCATAATAAGCAACAAATTATTTACCTACTATATATTAAGGATAACTTTCATGAGTGACGCTAAACATTGTCGTTTATTAATTTTAGGATCTGGCCCTGCCGGTTACACTGCCGCCGTTTATGCTGCACGCGCTAACTTAAATCCTGTCATGGTAACGGGCCTGCAACAAGGTGGGCAATTAACCACCACAACGGATGTTGATAACTGGCCAGGGGATTGTGACGGTGTACAAGGCCCTGAATTGATGGAGCGCATGCGTAAACATGCCGAGCGTTTTGATACTGAAATTATTTTTGACCATATCCATACCGCTGATTTATCTGAAAAACCCTTTAAATTAACCGGAGATGCAGGCACTTATACCTGTGATGCATTAATTATTGCAACCGGTGCATCGGCAATGTATTTAGGCCTAGACTCCGAAGATGCTTTTCAAGGCAAAGGGGTTTCAGCTTGTGCAACTTGTGATGGTTTTTTCTACCGAAATAAACCCGTTGCGGTAATTGGTGGCGGTAATACGGCGGTAGAAGAGGCGCTATATTTATCTAATATTGCGTCTAAAGTGACTATTGTTCATCGCCGTGATAAATTCCGTTCTGAAAAAATACTCGCTGATAAATTGATTGAAAAATCTAAAAATGGCAATATCGAAATTGAATGGAATAGCACACTTGATGAGGTACTAGGGGATGATATGGGCGTAACAGGCTTACGTCTTAAAAGTACCACAGATGACAGCACTAAAGAGATCGATGTACATGGTGTTTTTATTGCCATTGGTCACCGCCCTAATACTGAAATATTTAAAGGTCAGCTAACTATGGATGATCATGGCTATATACAAGTAAACAGTGGT
Source organism: Methylococcaceae bacterium (assembly GCA_030627265.1). GTDB lineage: Bacteria > Pseudomonadota > Gammaproteobacteria > Methylococcales > Methylomonadaceae > Methyloprofundus. The sequence continues at coordinate 8,156 of DAOUSK010000038.1, read as the reverse complement.
ATTGCAGGTAATGCGACAGCAACCAATATCCCCGGCATTTTTGCTGCTGGTGATGTGATGGATTCTATGTACAAACAAGCGATTACTTCTGCTGGTGCAGGCTGCATGGCTGCATTAGATGTTGAAAAATATTTAGATGATCTAAGTGATTAATCGCTAAACTCTCATAAAATAATAATAAAAACGAGTATCACTTATGCGTGAAGATATAGAACACTTATTAGACAGAAATAAGGTTTGGGCAAAAAAAATGACGGATATCGATCCTGATTTTTTTATTGAATTATCCAAGTTACAAGCCCCAAAATATTTATGGATAGGCTGTTCTGATAGCCGCGTCTCTGCTAATCAAGTGATTGACCTTGCGCCTGGTGAAGTATTCGTACATAGAAATATCGCTAATGTTGTTGTACACACCGACCTTAATTGCCTTTCTGTTATTCAGTTTGCCGTTGAGGTCTTAAATGTGAGCCATATTATTATTTGTGGACACTATGGCTGTGGTGGTATTAAAGCTGCTTTTGAAGGCAGTGAATATGGTTTAATTGACAATTGGTTAAGACATATTAAAGATGTCTATCGTTGGCACCAAAAAGAAATAGATGCACAGCCTGATCATAAAAGTAGGCTTAATCTACTATGCGAAAAAAATGTTATCGAGCAAGTGGCTAACGTTTGTCATACTTCTATCGTACAAAGAGCATGGAAAAATCAGAAAGATTTAACTGTGCATGGTGTTATTTACAATATTGAAACGGGAATAATTGAACCTTTAGATGCGGAAGTTAGTGCTACCGATCAATTAAATGACACCCACCTCTTAAGCTAAATAATAAAAATAAGCGTGTAATTTAAACTTGATAGTGCAAATTTATTACTGCTTATTTAACTTAAAACTATGCAAATAAACCGTCGCCAATTTATAAAAAACTTACTGACAACAAGTGTCTCTGTCGCTTTATTGTCATTTTCTAAAATTAGCCTCGGTAAATGGCTGGTAAGTGATTTTTCTCATCGCTCTATTGATATAACATTAAAAGAGTTATTTCCTAATAAAACAATTCAAAATAGCCGTAAAATAAAATTAAAACTACCTAAAACAGCAGAAAATGGCAATGTCGTTCCCATTACCATCAGTAGTTCAATTGACAATATTGATACCATCTATATTTTATCAGAGAAAAATCCGGTTCCGCTGATTGCTAAATTTACTTTAGATCCTAATTTAGAAGCTTACATAGGTGCGCGTTTTAAAATGCAAGAAAGTTGTGATGTCATTGTTATTGTTAAAGCAGGTGATGACTTTTATCAAACAAGGCAGTATGTAAAAGTAACCATTGGAGGTTGTGGTGGCTAATCGATCGACAATAAAAATTAGAAGTAAACGGTTTTCTGAGCATACTTTAGTGCGTACTTTAATTGCGCATGCAATGGAAACAGGAAAAAGAAAAGACCAAGAGTCGGGAGACTTAATTCCTGCACATTTTATTCAAACGCTGAGTTTTAAACATAATGATAAGCTACTGAGTGAATGTCAAATGGGCTTTGGCATCTCTAAAAATCCTTTTTTCTCTTTTAAAATAAAACAAGCCAATGCGGGTGATAAAATCACCATTAGCTGGCTGGATAATTTAGGTTTTAGTGATAGCAAAGACCATATTATTCAATGAAATGCTGCTTTCTAATATTTATATTTTTTACGACAACACTATTTGCATCACCTCAGGAAGATAGCCAAAATATCCGTTATTTTTATCAACAGTTATTTCCTAATGTTCCATTAGATAACTATGCGGATGGTGTTTATGCTTTTGATGTCGATGCAAACAATGCTTGGCAAGCCATTAATGAATTTCCGCCTTACGAGTTTGATTTGGACCAAGGGGAAGTCTTATTTAATACCCCTTTTAGTAACCAAAAAAGTTATGCCGATTGCTTTGCTAATAAGGGCATTGCTATCGCCCAAAACTTCCCCTATTGGAATGATGAAACTAAAGAAATCATTACTTTAGTATTGGCTATTAACCAATGTCGAATAGATAATCATGAGCCTAAACTGAACTATGAAAGTGCTAAAATGAATTATTTAACCGCTTATATGGCTTACACCTCTCGCGGGAAGCGCATACAAACAAAATTACCCAACCCTGCATTAACTGCTTATGAATCAGGGAAAAACTATTTTTATCAACGCAGAGGGCAGTTAAATTTTTCTTGTGCGAGTTGCCATATTGATAATGCTGGTAAGTATATTCGCTCCGAAATACTTAGCCCAGCATTAGGCCACACTACTCATTGGCCTGCTTATCGGCTTAAAACTCAAAAATTAGGCTCATTACATACTCGATTTAAGGTTTGTAATAAATTAATTCGTGCTGATATAGATGCCGCACAGAGCCAATCACTACGCCAACTAGAGTTCTTTTTAAGCTATATAGCGAATGGACTCCCACTTAATGGACCTTCCATTCGAAAATGATAACACCACAAGCAAGTTGTACTGATATTAATGAGCCTGGATTAATTTCCTTTAAAGCAGCGAAAGAATCTATTTTAGATGCGATTAAAAGCTTAGAAGAAAATCAAAAAATGGCGATTGAAAAAGCAAAGTCGCGTTGCTTAGCAGAAGATATTATTAGCCCAATCAATGTCCCTATCTATACAAATTCTGCTGTTGATGGTTATGCTTTACACGCAGATGATTTGCCGAAAGCTAAACAAAACATCACACTGATTATTCAAGCAACCGTCCTAGCAGGGGAAATTTATACGGAAGCTTGTCAGGCGAAACATTGCATTCGCATTATGACCGGTGCGGCGATGCCTGAAGGATTAGATACGGTTATTATGCAAGAACACTGTGAGCGTAGCGGTAATAATATTTCTATTGATGATCGCCATACTGCTGGGCAAAACGTTCGTCAAGCAGGGGAAGATATCACAAAAGGGTGTGTTGTTTTACAAAAAGGTAAATTCCTTTGCCCAGCGGATATTGGTTTATTAGCTTCTTTCGGTATCTCGGAAATCTTCGTAAAACGGCCATTGCGTGTTGCTATTGCTTCCACAGGTAACGAAGTATCCCCTATTTCGATCCCCTTAAAAGAAGGTAATATTTACGATAGTAATCGCTATAGTTTATTAGCTGCATTAGATCGGTCTGATATTGAAATAGTAGATTTAGGTATTATTAAGGATGATACAGATAATTTACTGAAAACTTTTAATGATGCCGCTGATTATGCAGATGTCATTATTTCATCGGGTGGTGTTTCTGTTGGTGAAGCAGATTTTACTAAAGCTGCATTACAATCTGATGGGAAAATTAATTTTTGGAAAGTCGCTATCAAACCCGGTCGCCCTATTGCCTTTGGTAAAATTAAGGATTGTGATTTTTTTGGTCTGCCAGGAAATCCGGTTGCTGTTCTGGTTACTTTTTACCAATTTGTTCTTCCTGCCTTAGAAAAAAAGTTGGGTATTATAGATAAGCCGATTGCTCCGATCATGAAGGCTATCAGCTTAGAAAATATACGTAAACGTGCTGGACGAACAGAAATTCAACGCGGCATTGTTAGCCAGTCTGAATCAGGTGAATGGCAAGTAAAAACGACGGGGAAGCAAGGTTCGGGGATTTTAAGCTCAATGAGTCTTGCTAATGCTTTTATTATACTGAGTGATGATCAGGCATCGGTGAAAAAAGGTGATCAGGTTGATGTTCAACTTTTTTCACATTTATTTTAATAGGAAGCTAAAGCTTTTTAAATTGATGATCCATTTTATCGACTTTGGTTTGTAAATAATGTCGGTTATCCGCATTAGAATCCACTTCGATTGCTATTCGCTGTGTGACATCTATTCCTAACGATTTGAGCTGTTCAATTTTATCGGGATTATTGGTGATCAGCTGAATAGACTTAATGTCTAAATTTTTAAGCATTAAAGCGGCAATATTATATTCACGTTCGTCAGGCAAATGGCCTAAATGAATATTAGCATCAACCGTATCCATACCTTCATCTTGTAAATTATAAGCCTGCATTTTTTTTAGTAGACCGATTCCACGCCCTTCTTGGCGTAAATATAATAAAACACCAGAACCATTTTGGCTAATCATTTTAAGCGCGGTATCTAGTTGCTCACCACAATCACAACGCCTAGAACCAAACACATCACCGGTAAAACATTCTGAATGTAAGCGTACAGGAACGGATTTTTTATTATTCACATCACCAAAAACAAAGGCGACATGCTCTTTATCATCTTGTGTGTTGCTAAAATAGTGCAGTACAAATTCACCATATTTTGTTGGAATACGAGTTTGTACTAAATTCTTAATGGCAATTGTCAATGTGTAGAACCTAATAAAGCAACTGGAAAACACATAATAAGCTTATGCGCATATTTTTTAATGTAAAAGCAGATTGCTTGATGGGTTTAACAAAAAAATGTCGTCCCCATCAAGCTAAACTACAATCTTAAAGCTTAACTAATACCTCAGCACGACCTTTTTCAGCCATATCGCCACCGTAGCGCTGTACTCGGTTAAAGGCGACTGAATCATCTGAAAATTTAGAGTCTAATTTTTTAAACGATTTAAATAAGATAGGTAAAAAAGCTAAAGTATGTGAGCCACAATCATTGAATGTCGCCGATAATTGTGGCTGCTGCCATAATAATAAGGTACCTCGTTGCATGGCATAACCTAAAAATCGGCCAGTCGTCCCCATCACAGCAATCGTACCAGCAATCATGCGTGAGCCACAGTAGTCTCCCGCATTGCCTTCAATTAATAGATTACCACGACGCATGTGATCACCTGCTCGCTGCCCGACATTACCTTTCACTAGAATAGTACCGCCCTTCATGCCTTGTTTGTTACCAGGCAAGGCTGCGCCTAAAAAATCACCGGCATTACCATTAATGGTTAACAGACCATTTTTCATTTCACAAGCCGCATATAAGCCAACATTACCATTCGCTGTCAACTGACCTGATTTCATGCTCATACCAAAATAAGCACCCGCCTCACCTTCTACTGTCATAGAGCCATCTTGTAATTCTTTGGCAATAAAATCGAGTTTGGCATAGCTATTTTTAATAACAATATTCTGGCTATCATCACCAGAAACAGTAAACAATTCATCAACACGAATTTTACGCTTACCATTTTGTAATTCAATGGCAGCAATATCAGTAAGACTTAAATCTTTTAATAGCTGACAAACTAAAGGAGACATATCCACGCGTTGTGCCGTTTCTTGTTTAACCGTAAAAGTTAATGCACTCATGCCATAATCTCCTGTAGATGAAAATGGAACGGTCCTAATTTACCGCCATAGTTTCCTGCGCTAATGCGTTGAATACCATTTTCTGCACCCAAATCACACACCGCTTGAATACCAACACGCATCGCATTATCAATATCTTCTTTCGTTAAGCCATCGATCACAATTTCCATGACCGATTCAATGTCAGGCGATAAATCTGTTTTAGTTACGCCTTTTAAGGTTGGGCAGAACGCATCATTTGTAGATGCTCCTAATGCAGGATATTTTGAACCTACTTTAGAGCCAGAACGCACGACACCACCTGGAAATGGCATAATGACGTTAGGCATTTTTTTCATTTCTATAATGGCTGCCTCACAAGCCGCTAAAGCTTGAGGTTGTGATTCAGCGAGAACCAAAAAGTTTCCGCCACCGACGGCATCAACACGTCCTGTGGTTGCTTCGGTTAAAAACTCACCATCCATCACAGGAACACGCCAATAACGTTTGCCATCAATTTTTTTGGAGCTTTGAAAGCCGTCACCAAAATAACGTAGATTCTTGCCCAAAGGAATTTGTAAGCCCTCATCAATCCCTGCAAATAATGCAGAAGTTGGCGAGGTTAATACACACTGACCGGCACGCGTTTCGAGTTGTTTAGCTAAACCTTTACCGCCCATGGCAAAAATCAAAACAGAAACCCCTGGGCGACCATCTGGCGTTTCAGAAGGGTCAAGCACACGCTCAATACCTGCTTCACAACCACAAGCAATCACTGAGGTAGCAAAACCTGTCATTGCTTGTGCAGAAATCATTGCCCATTTTTCATTTTGTGCGGTAATAATCGCACGAGTTGCTTTCATTGGAAACGCTTCAGCGAAGGTTTCATCAATGCTTACACCATTAATAATCATAATTTATGAACTCACTTTAAATAATGCCAACACTATGAAACGCGGTTTAATGTATGAGCCGTTAAGCTACCACGGCCATCTTCTGTAATTTCATCATTACTCATTTTGAAATTACCCACTTTCATGGTCATAAAACGGTCAAAATATTTTTGTAAGTCTTTTTCTACCGAGTTATCCCATTCAGGCGTGACTATATGCGTTGTACCCCATTTTGTATGGACGACTTTACCGTCGACAACCACCAATTCACCGTCTTTGAAAACATAATCAGGTTTTTCAAACATTTTTTCACGATCAGCATTATCCGTATAAACGGTAATATCAGCCCAAGCACCTTCGCCTAAACTACCTCGATCATCTAAACCGACTAATTTAGCAGCACCTGCTCGTGTTAATATTGCAATTTCTTGCAGGCTATATTCACGGTCAATGGAACCTAATGTCGTCATTTTTTGCGCTTCAGGATGAATCGTTGCCAACATATCGTTACGGAAACTCTTATCCATTAATAAACGGATTAAATGCGGATACGTGGTAAATGGTGCACCATTTGGATGATCCGTAGTTAAAAATACACGCCATGGATCATCAACTAATAAGAAAATTTCAAGTCCAATTGCCCACTGCAGTGCATTAACAAAATTTTGATCACGGTATTTAAACGGGACAACACCACAACCCGCATCACATTCAATATCCATAGAAACCCACTTATTTGGGTTTGCAAAGCTACGGTTTGCATGTTGACGCATGCTATCACCTGATGCGGTAATCGTTTGGCCAAATAAAATCTGCCCTACATCAGCGGTAATATTTTTGTTTTTATTAATCGATTCAGCAATTGCCGCCCCACCTGAAGAGAATTTAAAATCGCCTTCAGTGCCATAACTATGAAACTGGATATGCGTTAAATGCATAGGTAAGCCGCCAATACCTTGAATGGTATCTAAGGTCGTATCGACATTTCCAGGGACACCTAAATTACAGCCATGAACATGTAATGGGTGTTTGACACCAATTTCTTTAACCGCAGTGGCTAAGACTTGTAAAATCTCACGTGGGGTTACTTGGTAATGTGAGTTTTTCTCATCTAAATCAAGTTGGCGTTGATTAAATTTAAAGGCATTAATACCCCCTGGATTAACAACTTTTACACCAATCGCTTTTGCTGCATTCATAGTCCATGCAACATAATCATTAATCGCTTTTTGATCTTTTTTAGCAGTCAACATGCGCAATAAATAATCATCACTGCCGAGCATGACATAACCACCTTTATCCAAGATGGGTATGTCAGCCATTTCCATATGTGCTTGGCGAGCATTAACCGGTAAGATTGCAGGTTCAAATCCAGCCGTATAGCCCATTTCAGCGTAACGATACCCCGTGGTGAATGTGCTCGGCATGGCATGACCACAACCAGATCGGGTAATATCTGAACGATATACAGGGTCTTTACGGTGATCTTCAGGAATTAGCATACGGGCAATATTACCTTTACCGCCACCGATATGCGTATGCATGTCGATAGCACCTGACATGACTACTTTTCCTTTTAAATCATATTCTTTATCGACAGGCATCTCAGCAAGAGGCTGCTTGATAAATTTCCCATCTAATACAAAAAGAGTTTTAACCTGACCATCGATACCACTGGCAGGATCATAAACGGTTCCGCCCGTTAATTTTATTAACATGAAAGTTTCCTACAACGCTTGTTCAATCGCATTCAATACATCTGCCGTAGTTGGCAGCCCTGAATCACGTAATTTTTTAAGGCGAATCGCAACCACATTATCAAGGCGGTACGCATGACCAGTGTGATCTATCCCCGGTGTTCCTACGGGAATAAAGACATCGGGTTCTTTTTCAAAAACCATTCCAGAGCGAGCGACAACTATAGTAGGCACCTCCGTTGTTGGTGGGACAGAAGCGCTATTAAAGGATTGCACCCAGCATAAGCTATCTGCCTCGCCAT
>DAOUSK010000163.1 GCA_030627265.1 Methylococcaceae bacterium | reverse complement strand
GGAAGTCACTAACATTGACCCTTCTATGATTGAAATGCTAAGTAACAGTGATTTTATTCCTGTTATTGCGCCTATTGGTGTGGGTGAAGATGGTTGCTCTTATAATATTAACGCGGATTTAGTTGCCGGAAAACTCGCCGAGGTTTTAAATTCGGAGAAGCTAATTTTACTGACAAATATCCCTGGAATTTTAGATAAACAAGGCACTTTATTAACCGGTTTAAGTACCGCTGATATTGATACTTTAATCACCGATGGCACTATTTCTGGCGGTATGATTCCTAAAACACGCTGCGCGACAGATGCCTTACAAGGAGGCGTGCATCATGTGCACATTATTGATGGCCGTGTTGAGCACGCGGTTTTATTAGAATTATTTACCGATCAAGGTGTGGGGACTTTGTTAACCAACGACACCGTTAATCAATTGAATTGATAGCTGCTTCTGGTGTATTTTGGCACTTTAGCCTATACTCGTAACTATTAGTGTCATTTTTACACTATCAAAATAATAATAAAAAAGATTTATAAGGGGGATGTAATGTCGGATGCTCTGTTTATCTTAACGGTCGTCTATGCTTGCTATGTTATTTATAGCGTGACTGCTGAAGAAGATACACCTAAAAAAATAAAAGTCACTGCGGATAAAGCGTTTAAACCATTAGTTGATGTTCCTGCACGTAAAAAGGAAGTTAGCGCGCCTGTTACAGAAGAAAAAATAGCTGAAGTAATCAGCCCAAAAGTAGACGTAATACCACCAAAATCCGAAAAAAAAAGCCTGAACACGTAGCACCTAAAAGAATTGTCGCGGCTAAAAAGCCAAAACGAAAAGCGGCACCGAAAATTGAGCTACGCACGGTTATGATGACTAACCCTGATACAGGTGAAGAAGCAAAAGTAACCAACAACTACCGAATGACTAAGCGTTGGGTAAAAGAAGCGTTGGTATCAGAAGGCTTATTAGATAAAATTTATAAAAATACCGATTTAGATGCCCCGGCAAAAATTAAGGTAGCACAAGCTTTATCTATCATTAAAGCAATGGATAAATATAAAATTTATTCTGAGTAGTGTTTTATCGAATATAAAAAGAATGATTTATTCTAATAAGCTAACGACCCTAATAGCACTAAGTGGTGATAAATCAACACCACTCTTCAGCACTTCTCGATTATCATTATCAACCACACGGCCACCAGCAAGCAATACACTATAAATAAAACTTGATGAGTTCTGCGGGAGCATCGTTTATTAGGCTTGGCCTTAAAGTTAAAATCACATTTGTAGCGTATAGCGCTCTTTTTGTTTTAAGGTAGCAACAGTCTATTGCTATTTCTGTACCCTATTTTTCATAGAAAACGCCAGCTCTAAATGTATTCGACGCTTTAACGGGATTACTTTTTCTGGAGACTGACAGGCCCTCCCTCTATGTCTTGCAGTTCGATATTTAACGCCTGAGTAGAAATCAACAATTCCCACATGGATATTAGTAAAGACAAAACAATTAAAAGCATGCCAACGAGAAAAGTATAAGTCGCCATTAATTGCAGACCAAAAAATACCAAGCCCATCGTCAATACGCAACAAATAATACCCATCACAGCAAAAAGCTGCATAGTAATAATCAAACGGATTCGTTTACGTAAACTTTCAACTTGTTTTTTAGCGAAAAAATTTTGGGTCTTATTATAAACACTATGCAATTCCCTAGTTCTTTTAGAGATCGCGAGATAACGGTTTGCATAAGCCAAAAACAGCACTGAAATAGCGGGAAATAATAGCGCAGGTGTCGTAATTGTTACTTCCATCACTACGCTCATAAATAAACCCTCTGTAAAGACATATTCAATTGTTACTCCTCATTTTTTATATCCATCATTAAAATTCTTTCTTTATCTAAAGGCAAGGATAAGGTTTTGCATAGCAGCCCGCTATCATAATCCCTATAACTTTCTGAAATAATTACTTTATTATCTATTCCGCATTTATATAGCGCGACACTTTGGTAAAAATAAGGTCGCCAAGACCAATTAAGGCCTATTTTTTTTGAGTCAGTAAACCAGCTGTTATTTTGAAAGTTAAAATCCGCTGAAATTTGCGTGCCTTCGGAATTGCACAGGTAAAATTTAAAAATACCCTGCTCTTCAAACCCCAAAGTAGATAATTCATTTAAGTTGAAATCATCTTGTAAGGCTTCTTTTAATTGATAAGATAATGTTTCAATCGTTTGAAATCGTGTTATTTTCTTCTGTTCTGAATTGATTTTTTTAGATAAAAACTTCGCCCTTAATGATGTGACATGCTGCTTATACCTATCTGGATCCTGAAATTTTTCTTGCGCTTCTGAAAACAAAAAACCTTGCATATATTGCGCGCCACACTCTAAACCAAACAAAAATTGGTTCATTTTTTCTACGCCTTCACAAACAATCTGGCAGCCTAATCGCTTACTAAAACGGCTTAATAACTGCACTGCATCGCTGGCGATGCCTCCTTTAACGGCTAATTGAAATAAGTTCATATCAATTTTAATGATATCTGGGTTAAGGTCAATAACCCGCGACAACTGAGAATAGCCAGAGCCATAATCATCAATAGCAACTTTAAGCCCATGTTGGCGATAGGTTTTTACTACGGCCTTTAATTTATCAATATTCGCTATACCTTCGGTAATTTCAATAATAATTTGGCTACGGTCTATCTGTAATTTATCCAGCATTTCTAGCGTGGGTAAATCACTGGTATTATTTATATGGTCAATCCAAGCGGCTGAAATATTAATCGTTAAATAGCAGCTTTTATCTTCTAGTTGCGCAAATTTTTGCAAGGCCATCCAGCGCACTTCACGATCAAGGTCCATGAGCTGTTCAATCGGTGTATCTTGGCATGAAAAAATAGCGCCTGCGGAAATAATATTTCCTTGATCATCATACAGTCTGGCTAGCGCTTCATATCCAGCAATTTTACCGCTAGTAATACTAATAATGGGTTGGAAATAAGGAAAAATGTTGTTTTTTTGCATGTTTTATTTATTGTTATACTTACGATCGTTTATTGTTCATTAAAAGCACTTCCGCTTTACTACCTAAATATACATATACCCCTAATGCTAATAACAAAATAGCAGAGGATAACATAACCCAAACCGCATCTAATATATGGTGTGGTGTTTCAAGCACCCAGCTTATTCCCATGGCTGACTGCTTTTGAAAACGTGTCCTTAGGTGTGGAGAAAGTTTACCCGCACGCTAATAAAACTGAGCGTGATGATATTGTTGAATATTATTTAACCCGGGTTGGTTTAGGTGACTCATTGTTTAAAAAAGCGGGCGACATGTCTAACGGTATGCGTCAACGTGTAGGGATTGCACGTGCGTTTGCTTTGTCTCCCAAATTATTATTACTCGATGAACCTTTTGGCATGTTGGACTCATTAACTCGCTGGGAACTTCAAGAGGTTTTAATGGAGGTTTGGCAGCGTACACAAGTCACCGCAATTATGGTTACTCATGATGTTGATGAGGCCATTTTACTTGCTGACCGTGTGGTTATGATGAGTAATGGGCCTAATGCGAAGGTAGGAAAAATTGAGGAAATTAATTTACCTAGACCTCGAACACGTCAAAGTCTATTACAACACCCCGATTATTATAAATACCGAGAAAGTTTATTAACTTTCTTAGCCGAATGCGATAAAGCACATTAATTATTATTAACTTAGGAACCTATATGCTACTTAAAAAAACAGCTAAACCTTTTGTACTCACCTCCCTTTCTTCCGCTGTTCTCGCTGCGATGCTTATGCAGCCTGCGGCAGCTTACGAATTTGATAAGCCCATCGAAAAAGCCTTAAAACTAGGGCAAGATGACGCAAAATACGGGCAAATAAAACTAGATATGCGTTACCGATATGAACTGGCTGACGTAGAAAATAGCGGTAAAGAAACAGCGCATGCGAATACTATCCGCTTTCGTCTTG
>DAOUSK010000016.1 GCA_030627265.1 Methylococcaceae bacterium | reverse complement strand
TTGAGGTTATTCCACAAGATCCAACATCTGCTGAATATAGGCAGGGAAATACATTAGGTAGTGAGCATAAGCATTGGTTTAGAGCTAAATTCTTTCAACAATACAGGCTCTTTTTTCGTTTTCACCTAGAAAGTAAAATTATTGTTTACGCATGGGTTAATGATGAAAGTATAAAGCGAGCTTATGACAGTAAGACTGATGCATATCGCGTTTTTGAGAAAATGCTAAAGAGTGGGCATCCTCCAGATAGCTGGGATGAATTATTAAAAGAAGTACAATCTCAAAACTTATATTCACCCCTAATGACATTATAATTTTGGTCTTTAGGTGTGGCCTGATTTATTAAATCCATATTGCTGATTATAGAAGCGCCTTGATTTCCGGAATACAGGAACCACAGTTAGTTCCGGCTTTTAAACATTGCCCAACCTCTTGATGCGTTTTTAGGCCTTTTTCTTTAATAGCGCTTTGAATGGTTTTTTCACCCACATTAAAACAGGCACAAACAATGGTGCCAATATCTGGGGTTCCCAAGGGTGGTTTGCCGGTAAGTAAGGCTAACCGATCTTGTTTTTCAAACTCTGGCTTTTCAAATAGGCTGCTTAGCCAGCTGCGTTCGGGTAACAAAATAGTAGGGGCGATAAAAATCACGCTTTGTAATTGATTATCGAGTATCCGTGCCGCTCGATATTTATTTTCAGCGGGATCGGTGTATTCTTGCCATTGAGGTTTTTCATTGCTGGCGCTACAGAGTGCATTTTTAGTCCATCCCTGCCATGATTCAGGCATTGTTTCACCGGCTAATTCATAACGATAGAATTGATTACCTTTTACTTTGACTAGATATTCTGGATGGTTAAATTCCAGTGGATGACGCGATAAAATAAAGCCATACCACGCAGGTTGGTAAGTTTTTATCCTTACAGGCGTGTGCTTGCTTTCGGGTTGGTAAGAAATAGGGTCAACCACAGGATTGACTAATGCTCCCATGCGCCCTTGGCTGGCATATTGTGCTGTCCAGTGCATCGGGATAAATAAAGTCCCTTGTTGCTGGGTATCGGTAATTTGCACTCGGGCAATCATTTTTCCCCACTGACTTTCTACAACAGCCAGCGTATTTTGTCGCATTTTATAGAGATCCGCATCAATCGGGTGAATTTCTACAAAAGGCTCGGGTTTGTGTTGGCTAAGCTTTGCTGACAATGCCGTTCGGGTCATGGTATGCCATTGATCACGCAAGCGCCCAGTATTTAAAATAATGGGAAAATCTTTATTGGGTAAATTACCTGCTGGCCTTGGGGTAATACTAATAAATTGCGCTTTTCCTGATGCCGTGAAAAATTGTTGATCAGCAAACATGCGTGCTAAACCTTGTGGATTTTGCTTATTAACCGGCCATTGTGTGGGTTGCAGCTGGTCATATTCTTGCTGAGTTAATCCAGAAAATCCGGAAATATCAAAATCCCGACTATGTTGTTGCGGATTATTTTCAAACCCTGAAAGTGCGGCATGTTCGCGGAATATCTCTACATTACTGCTATAGTGAAATGCTTTTTCAAAGCCCATACGCCGGGCAACTTGTGTCACGATCCACCAGTCTGGTTTGGCGCTACCCGCCGGCTTAAATAAAGCACGTTGACGCGAGATACGGCGTTCAGAATTGGTCACCGTGCCGTCTTTTTCACTCCAGCCTAAAGCGGGTAATTTTACATGTGCTAATGCAGTGGTATCGGTCTCTGCAATGCAATCGGAAACCACGACAAAATCACATTGTTGTAAGGCTTGTTTCACTTTATCAGCATTGGGCATACTGACGACTGGATTAGTGCCCATGATCCAGACGGCTTTTACTTTGCCGTCATAAATCGCATCGAATAAATCAACGGCAAAATAACCTGGTTTTTGTGCAATATTATCGGTGCCCCAAAATCGTGCCACCCGATCTATATCTTCGGGACTGGTAAAATCCATATGCGCCGCTAATTGATGCGCCAATCCACCGACTTCACGTCCGCCCATTGCATTCGGTTGCCCTGTTAAAGAAAAAGGCCCCATACCTGGTTTGCCAATACTACCCATCGCTAGGTGGCAGTTAATGATGCTATTGATTTTATCCGTGCCTGAGGAAGATTGGTTAACGCCTTGGCTAAACAGTGTCATGACTTTTTTATGGCTGGAAAACCATTTAAAGAATAGTTCTACTTCGTGTTTATCTAGCTTACATTGTTGTGCAAGCTGTTCAATATTGGTACTACTGGCCTGCGCTGATTTTAATGCGTCTGCCCAGCCTTCAGTATGCTGTTGTATATAATCTTGATCCAACGCATCGTGTTGATTTAGGTGATTTAACAAACCATTAAATAGAATAGTGTCATTGCCTATGGCGATTGGCAGATGCAAGTCGGCAATATCACAACTCGCTGTGCGCCGTGGGTCAATGACCACAACTTTTAAAGCGGGGTTATTTTCTTTTGCTGCACGAATCCGCTGAAAGCTAACTGGATGACACCAGGCGGCATTGGAACCGACTAATACAATCATCTCAGCCTGTTCATAATCTTCATAACAACCTGGCACGGTATCCGAGCCAAAAGCGCGTTTATGTGCTGCGACGGGAGAAGACATGCACAAGCGACTATTAGTATCCATATTGCCACTGCCAATAAACCCTTTCATTAATTTATTGGCGACATAATAATCTTCAGTCAATAATTGTCCTGAACCATAAATAGCAACAGCATCAGGCCCATATTTTTTGATAGTGCTGATAAAAGAGTCAGCAACCATATCTAATGCTTCTGACCAACTACAGTCATGCCCATACACGGAAGGCTCTAGTAGGCGACTTTTTAATTCAATGGTATCCGCTAATGCGGAACCTTTAGAGCAAAGCTTCCCAAAATTAGACGGATGTTTATCATCCCCTTGAATTTCTAGCTGACGTTTTGCCGGATCAACACTGGCGGTAATGCCACATCCCACACCACAGTAAGGACAAGTGGTATGGATAGTTTTTAATTCGCTTTGTTCATTATTCATGTGTTGACTCTGTTGTTGGCAGGTAGCGTTGCCCAAATATTAAGTTTTCCCTTATTTCAGTGATATCCTGTTCTAACTCTAGCAGTTCATGATACCAGCTACCGTCAACGGTATCCCCATATAGAACAGTGCCTATCAGTTTGTTATCTTTAAGCACCAGTTTTTTGTATATGCCTAATGCTGGGTCAGTAAAGGTAATGCTTTCACAATTTTCATCACCTAAAAAATTACCCACGGAAAACAAATTTATACCGGTCACTTTAAGTTTGGTGGCGGTAGGTAAGGTTTTGTAATCAGCCATGCCATGACCACTCAAATGATTGGCGCAGACTTTTGCTTGCTCAAACAAGGGAGCCACTAGACCAAAGGTTGCACCACGATGTTGAATGCATTCGCCGACCGCATAAATACTGGGATCATAAGACTGTAGACTATCATTAACAACGATGCCGCGTTCACAATACAGATTAGCTGTTTGCGCCAATTGCATATTTGGCCTTACGCCTATGGCAGTAATAAATAAGTCACATTCCAGTTCGCTGCCATCTTCAAAACGAACGGCTTTAATATGATCATTGTCATCACCAATAAGTTCCTGGGTTCTGGCAGGCATTTTAAAATGCAGGCCCCGTGCTTCCAAGGCGTGCTGTAACATGCCGCCGGCTTGTTTATCCATTTGTCGATTGAGTAACACTGGATTAGTATGCACAACGGTTACATGCATCCCTCTTAATACCAGGCCATTAGCTGCTTCAAGCCCTAGCAAGCCACCGCCTAGTACAATTGCTTTTTTGTGACTGCGGCTGTATTGAAGCATGGTATTAACATCGAATATATCGCGAAAACTAATCACGCCCTGTAGATTTTTTCCTGGGATATCTGGAATAACAGGTTTGGAGCCGGTCGCAATCAGTAATCGATCATACTCTGCCTGAGTGCCATCTTTTGCTATGACACATTTACGGCTACGATTAATTTCTATAACAGCTTTATCTTCCCCGGCATGTAATAGAATATTATGATCAACATACCATTGGCGATCATTGATAATAATATCTTCAATGTTTTTTTCACCACTGAGTACCGAGGACAGCATGATGCGGTTATAGTTTCCATGGGGTTCGGCACCAAAAACAGTGATGTCATACTTATCAGGAGAGGCTGATAAGAGTTCTTCAACGGTTCTAATACCGGCCATACCATTACCAATAACGACTAGACGTTGTTTCATAGGCGAGTAAATAAAGTAAAAAGGTTATAAGGAACGAGAATTCAATAATACCCGAGTCTGGCTTGTCTTTTGACTCCACAGCCGCACTAGAAAATCAGTTGCGTAGCCAGCTATGCGCCTGCTTTCCTAACACGACTGTGAAGACAAAATACTGCGCCAACCTTTCGGGTATTATTAAACTCTCGCTCCTAAGGAGTAATAGAATAAAGTTGTTAACGAACTCTGGAGATCGGTAATAAAAAATATTGCATTAGTGTTTTATTATATATCAATTTTTATTGGTGCTGGGAACAATCAGAACATCAAGCCTTAGCTCATTATAAATGATGTTTTCCCAAGTATTTTATCCGAGTGTAAGGATTATCGAAAATAGTCTAATGATAATTAGAAGTGGGAATAGGGTGCTCAATCGATATCTAATTGTTTTTTTTAAATAGTTTAGTATGGATAGCTAAATGATTCCTGCTGAGCATGCAGCTCTACAGGTACAATAGATTAATTTTAATGAGTCTTTTGTGCTATGTGGTTAAGAAGTGCAATTGACTGACTAACAGACATAGATAGGCTGACTAGTGGATATTAAATCCTTACTTGATCGAGTTGATGCCTTAAAAGCAAGGTTGGATCAACAAAGAGATTGGCGAAAAGATGAGATTCTGGAAGCCTTACATATTGAATATACTTACGACAGTAACCGTATTGAAGGAAATACCTTAACGCTACGTGAAACGGATCTAGTTATTCATAAAGGTTTGACCATTGGCAGTAAGCCAATGAATGAGCATCTTGAAGCAATTAATCATTATGAAGCTATCCAATTTATTCGTGACTTAGTGAAATCAAATGAGCCTTTTAATAAGCATAACCTCTTATCTGTTCATGGATTGATACTACAAGGGATAGATAGGCGCAATGCAGGGTGTTTTAGGCAAGTGCCTGTGATGATTAGTGGTAGCAAGTATACGCCGCCTCAGCCGTGGCAGATTGATAAATTGATGGAAGAGTATTTTCTATTTTATCAGCAGAGTGGAGAAGATTTGCACCCTGTTATTTTTGCCGCTGAACTGCATGAGCGCTTAGCAACAATTCACCCATTTATTGATGGTAATGGACGTACCGCACGATTAGTTATGAATTTGATTCTATTACAAGCAGGCTATCCTATTGCTAATATAAGTGGCGATACGATGGCGCGGCTGGATTATTACAGTGCCTTAGAAAAATGTAATTGTCAGCATGATAAAACAGATTTTCACAGGCTGATTATTGCTTATGTTATTGATGCATTAGAGCGATTGTTAAGGCTTGTTGAGGATGAAAACATTTAAATCGTATGCTTACGTTATGCATTGCTTTACCACTGAATGACTTTCAGTCCATAGTGGCTTAGTCCTGCTGTTTACGCAATAATTCAGCTAATTTATTCTCTTGCATAGGCTTACTTTTGATGTAACCTTTGCCACAAAATAGTAAAACAAGGTTTGTCATGGAAAACATAGAAAGTATTTTAAATGAAGTGAGTACGTTCGTTTGGGGGCCGGTTATGCTGGTCTTGCTACTGGGTATTGGTGTTTATTTAACGATTGGCTTACGTTTTTTTACTTGGCGAAATACTTATAGCGCATTAAAAATGTTGTGGGCGGGTAGAGAGTCGGATAAAAAAGGGGATATTACTCCTTTTGAAGCCTTAATGACGGCACTTTCCGCAACGATAGGAACGGGAAATATTGCGGGTGTTGCGACCGCTATTACCTTAGGAGGGCCAGGCGCTATTTTTTGGATGTGGGTGACGGCTTTATTTGGTATGGCAACTAAATATGCAGAAGCGGTCTTAGCGGTAAAATATAGAGAACAGGATGATAGAGGGCGATTTGTTGGCGGCCCTATGTACTACATTAAAAATGGCTTAAAAAGTCATTGGCGTTGGTTGGCGACAGCTTTTGCATTTTTTGGCGCTATTGCTGCCTTTGGAATTGGTAATATGGTGCAAGCTAATTCAGTGGCAGATGCGGTTAATAGTCTTTTTCAAATTCCTAATTATTATACCGCTGGTGTTTTAACCCTATTAAGTGCTGTAGTTATTTTAGGAGGTATTCAGCGCATTGCAGAAGTGGCGGCTAAATTAGTGCCTATAATGGCAATTGCTTATATTGCGGCGGCTTTATTTATTATCATTTCTGAGTATCAAGCTATTCCACAGGCATTTTCTCTTATTTTTAAACATGCTTTTTCAGAAACAGCGGCAGTCGGTGGTTTTGCTGGCGCAACGGTTTGGGCGGCAATTCGTTTTGGTGTTGCACGGGGTGTCTTTTCTAATGAAGCAGGTTTAGGTAGTGCGCCGATAGCGCATGCTGCCGCAAAAACAAATCACCCCGCTAAGCAAGGAATGGTTGCTATGTTAGGTACTTTTATAGATACCATTTTAGTTTGCACTATGACGGCTTTAGTGATTATTTTAAGTGGCGCTTGGTCGAGTGGCGTTAGTGGGGCTGCTTTATCTAGTTTAGCGTTTACTAATAGTTTACCTGTTGTGGGTGGATATGTTGTTGTCTTTGGTTTGGTGGTATTTGCTTTTACAACAATATTGGGCTGGAGCTATTATGGTGAGCGCTGTGCAGAATACTTATGGGGAACTAAAATTATTTGGCCATACCGCGTGCTGTGGCTTTGTGTTATTCCTATTGGTGCAATGAGTAAGTTAACCTTAGTTTGGTTGGTGGCAGATATTTTAAATGGTCTGATGGCAATTCCAAATCTGATCGCCTTAGTTTTATTAAGCCCGGTTATTTTTAAAATAACTCGAGATTTTGTTAGCTCTAAAGATAGACAAGGCTAACCCCTTTATTAAGTGCTGAAGCATAATTATTTTCACAACGTTATATTAAGGTTTTGCGTAGGATGGGTAGAGCGTCTTTTTGCGAAACCCATCATTTTACATAGGGTTGATGGGTTTCACTGCACACCTATAAAAGACAGGTGTTACGTTCTACCCATCCTACAAAAATGCTAAATGTGTTTACGCAGGTGATTAGTACAGCTTAGTAAGCTAATATAGGTGGTTACGTTAAGCATAAACATGAAGACATTAGATAAAGACAGCTATGGGCATCCAAGATAATTTTGAACAAATTCCTTTAAAAGACTTTACTGAAAAAGCGTACTTGGATTATTCCATGTACGTTATTTTAGATAGAGCGCTGCCGCATGTGGGGGATGGCTTAAAACCCGTGCAAAGACGTATTATTTATGCGATGTCTGAGCTAGGCTTAAGTGCAGTTTCTAAGCATAAAAAATCTGCAAGAACGGTTGGGGATGTGCTGGGTAAATACCACCCGCATGGTGATACTGCCTGTTATGAAGCCATGGTATTGATGGCGCAGCCTTTTTCTTATCGTTATCCTTTAGTAGATGGGCAAGGAAACTGGGGTTCTCCTGATGATCCTAAATCTTTTGCCGCGATGCGTTATACCGAATCACGATTAACGGGTTACGCACAAACTTTATTAAAAGAACTTGGGCAAGGTACGGTTGATTGGGTTGATAATTTTGATGGCTCCTTACAAGAGCCCTCGCTATTACCCGCTAGATTACCCAATATCTTATTAAATGGCACCATGGGAATTGCGGTGGGAATGGCAACTGATATTCCGCCACATAATCTTAGAGAAGTCGCTAATGCCTGTGTGCATTTATTAGATGAACCTAATGCCAGCTTAGATGATTTATTTAAATTTATTCAAGGCCCAGACTACCCAACGGATGCCGAAATTATCAGCAGCCGTGATGATTTACAAAAGATTTATATTAATGGCAATGGCTCAGTACGGATGCGTGCTAAATATGAGCTAGAAGAACACAATATTATTATTACGGCTTTGCCGCATCAAGTTTCTGGCTCTAAATTATTAGAGCAAATTGCCGCGCAAATGTTGGCTAAAAAACTTCCCATGATAGAAGATTTACGTGATGAATCTGATCATGAAAAACCAACTCGTCTAGTGGTTATTCCAAAATCTAAACGCGCTAATGTTGAAGAAATTATGTCGCATTTATTTGCGACCACAGATTTAGAAAAAACCTATCGTGTTAATTTAAATATGATTGGTTTAAATGGTCGTCCCAAAGTAAAAGGTTTACGCGAGATATTAGTCGAATGGCTCAGCTATCGTACTGAAACCGTGCGACGACGTTTGCAATATCGTTTAGATAAAATTTTGGCACGTTTACATATTTTAGACGGTCTATTAATCGCCTTTTTAAATATTGATGAAGTGATTGCCATTATTCGTGCTGAAGATGAGCCTAAACCGGTATTAATTGAACGCTTCAATATTACTGATATTCAAGCAGAAGCAATTTTAGACCTTAAATTACGCCACCTTGCTCGTTTAGAAGAAATGGCGATTAAAACTGAGCAAGCAGCGCTGGAAAAAGAGCGTGATAAGCTGCAAAAAATATTAGGCAGCAAACGCGTGTTAAACCGATTAATCCGTAAAGAACTACTAGAAGATGCGGATAAATATGGTGACGACCGTCGCTCATTAATTGTAGAAAGAGGCGCGGCACAAGCCTTAACTGCAACCGCCTTAATTTCTAATGAACCATTAACCATTATTTTGTCTGAAAAAGGCTGGATACGAGCAGCTAAAGGGCATGATAGTGATGTTAAAGCGCTTAATTACCGCTCAGGTGATGGTTATTTAGATTCTGTTTTAGGCAGAACCACACAGCCTATTTTTGTATTAGATTCTACCGGGCGTGTTTATACCACTTCAACCCATGATTTACCTTCCGCACGTAGCCAAGGTGAGCCGTTAACCGGACGCTTAAAACCTGCAGCAGGTGCTTTTTTTACGCATTTGTTATCAGGTAGAGATGAAGATTGGTTATTACTAGCCAGTGAAGCGGGTTATGGTTTTAGAGTGCAAATTAAAGATTTAGTGTCTAAAAATAAAGCCGGTAAAGCGCTAGTGACCTTACCAGCAGACATTAAATTATTAACGCCTGTAAAAATTGCAAATTCAACTGATCTTATTGCCGCAGTTACTTTGCAAGGGCGCTTATTAATTTTTCCAGTATCAGCTCTACCTGCCTTAAGTAAAGGGAAAGGGAATAAATTGATCCAAATTCCAACGGCTGATATAAAAGCAGGCACCGATAAAGTTATTTCTGTTGCTGTTATTGCAGCAGGCGCAGAATTAAAAATATTTGCAGGTAAACGCACATTAACGATGAAATCAGCGGATATTGAAGGTTATTTAGGTGTAAGAGCTAAACGTGGCGGACATTTACCGCGAGGTTTTCAGCGTGTTGATAAATTGCAAGGTTCAGAATAAAGCATGGCTGTTGCAAAAAAACCAAGGAAAAAGCGTCAAGTAACTAGAAAAAAGAAGTCTTCTATTGCTAAGGTTAATAAACAGTTAAAGCGCTATTTTTTAATTGCGGCAACTGCTGGCTTGTTTGCTTTTGTTAGCTACCTTGGCTATTTGGATTATACCGTTAGGCATCAATTTGAAGGCAAACGATGGACGATACCGGCGCATGTTTATGCTAACCCCACTGAAATATATGCCGGTTTAAAACTAAAACCCAAACAATTGGTTTTTTTATTAAAAAAACTACACTATCAAGTTGATAGAGATTTATCATCGCAAGCGAGTTACACGGCTAAAAGCAATCAAATAACCCTAAAAACACGGGGTTTTACTTTTTGGGATAAAGCAGAAAGCAGCCAGTATGTACGTATTAAATTTCAGAATAATGAAATTCAACGTATTGTCGATATGAAAACAGGCCGGGAACTCGCCGTAGTTCGCTTAGACCCTGAGCAAATCGGTAGCTTTTACCCCGCGCATAAAGAAGACCGTGTTTTAGTTAAGCTGGAAGAGGTGCCGCAAACTTTAATTGATGCTTTGGTAGCAACGGAAGATCGTGATTTTTATCAGCACTGGGGTATTTCCTTAAAAGGTATTGCGCGTGCTATGTGGGTTAATATTAAAGCAGCTGGCTTTGTTCAAGGCGGTAGTACTTTAACGCAGCAACTCATTAAAAACTTTTTTCTTACGCCTGAGCGTAGTTTACGGCGTAAAATAAATGAAGCATTAATGGCGCTTATTTTAGAATATCATTTTAGTAAAGATGAAATTTTAGAAGCGTATTTAAATGAAGTTTACCTCGCACAAGATGGTGCTTACTCTGTGCATGGCTTTGGTCTAGCAAGTGAATTCTATTTTTCCAAGTCGATTGCAAAACTCCCTTTGCATGAAGTGGCTGCTTTAGTTGCATTAGTTCGTGGGCCTTCCTATTATAATTTGCGCCGGCATCCTGAGCGTGCATTAAAACGCCGTAATTTAGTACTGGCTAGTATGCTGGAGCAAGGAAAGATTACCGCAGCAGAACAGGCGGCTGCAAAAAATAAAGCGTTAAAAATCGTCCCGTTTGCGCATCGTGCAGCAAACCGTTATCCCGCGTTTATTGACTTAGTAAAAAGGCAGTTAAAAACTGAATACAATGAAACCGATTTAAGTAGTAATGGCCTGAGAATTTTCACAACCTTAGATAGTCGAGTGCAAGATGCATTAGGCAAAAGCGTTGTACGCCAATTAACAAAAATAGAAAAAAAGCCAAGGGTTAATCACTTAGAGGCCGCCGTCGTCGTAACGCGGCGTGCAACAGGTGAAGTAGTTGCTTTAACCGGAGGGCGAGATAGCCAAAAAGCAGGCTTTAATCGAGCCTTAAATGCAGTACGCCCCATTGGTTCTTTAATTAAGCCGCTAGTTTACTTAACGGCATTAGAGTATCCGCAAAAATATACCTTAATCACCCCTTTAAGTGATACTGCCATTGAGCTTAAAGTAGAGAAAGGGAATGTATGGAAGCCACAAAATTATAGCCGTAAAGAGCACGGTGAAGTACCTTTGCATACTGCTTTAGCGCACTCATATAATCTAGCAACCGTACGCTTAGGCATGGATGTTGGTTTGGGGCGTATCGCTAAAACAATAAGAGCAACGGGGGTAACGCGGCCGATTAATTTATACCCATCCTTACTATTAGGTGCTTTATCTTTAACGCCTTTTGAAGTAACGCAAATGTATCAAACCTTGGCCGCGGAAGGGTTTTCTATGCCATTACGTTCAATTAATGCTGTTTTAAATAATGAAGGGGAGTTGTTGCAGCGTTACCCTTATGTGTTAAAACAAGCACTTAATCCAGCAGCCAGTTATTTAACCAATACCATTTTACAAGAAGTTATGCGCTCTGGAACAGGGCGTTCAACCGCTTATGTTATACCTAGTGATATGAATATTGCGGGTAAGACAGGCACAAGTAATGATCTTAAAGATAGCTGGTTTGCTGGGTTTACGGGCGATTATTTAGCTGTCGTTTGGGTCGGTAGAGATGATGCAAAACCTGCGGGTGTCACTGGGGCAAGTGGTGCGTTAAAATTATGGGCAGGATTAATGGCTAAGGTGGCAAGCGAGCCTGTGTTATTATCCCGTCCTGATTCAGTTAAAAATAGCTGGATTGATGAGGGCAGTGGTTTGCTAGCGTCAGAGTTTTGTCCCTCAGCAAGCTCTTATCCTTTTGTTAAAGGCTCAGAACCTAAAGAGAAAACACTTTGTGTTGAGTCGAGTATCAAAAAAGTAGGCGATTGGTTTGGTGGAATAATACAGGGAAATTTTTAATGAAAAAAATGATAGCTTTAATGATGGTTTTCTTTTCAGCGCAGATTTTTGCTGAATCAAGCTTTCAAGTGTTAGAAAATTTTATTGCGCGTGCTAATAATGTGACAGCTGATTTTACACAGCTATCCTTAGATGAATCAGGCAAGCCCTTACAAGCGAGTTACGGGAAGTTTTACTTGCAACAACCTGGTAAGTTTCGTTGGAATTATACCAAGCCTTATGTGCAAGAAATTATTTCGAAAGGGGATAGTGTTTGGTTTTATGATGCTGACCTAGAACAAGTGATTATCAAAAAAATAGACCAATCTATTGGTGATACCCCCGCACTTTTATTAAGTGGTTCGGTTGATTTAAAAGAAAAATACAGCTTAATAGAACAAGAAGCGAAAAATGAAATGGTGTGGATTAAATTAATTCCCAAACACCAAGATAGTAGCTTCAAATATATTTTAATTGGCCTAAAATCAGGACTATTAAATGAAATGGAATTAAGTGATAATTTTGGGCAATTAACTAAAATAATGTTTAATAATCTTAAACTGCCTAAAAAGCTAGATAAAAAACTATTTGAATTTAATGCGCCTGAAGGCACTGATATTTTTAAAGGTTAGACGTTAGACTCGGGCATGATTGAATGCTCGTTCCTAAATGCAAAGAATTTGTGGTTTCTACCTCGCCACATCTATTTTTCTATTTAAACGAGGTAATAGGATGGAGTTATATTTATGAATGGTCTTTCAGCGTTATCAGTTAGTATTGGTCTTATTGCGGGTCTAGCGACTTTTCTAGCAGTGGGTCCTTTAAGTGGTGTTTTCCTAATTTGGGCTGCAACGATTTCTTGGGCAGCTTATTTTGCTTTAGGTGGCGATGATAAAGCAGCGATTAATACTATCAGATGTAGTGTTTTTGGTGTGGCTGTTGCAACTTATGCTGCGTATGAAATTGTAACAATTTCTCCAGAAGCAGTATTAGGTTTTCCATTAATGGCAGCTATTATTGTAACTGCGACTGTGATTGCTATGTGTTTAGCGGCTAACATTCCTGCGCTTTCAGCAATTCCTGCGACTGTATTAGGTTATTCAGCAACTTTTGCTTACTTATTACAAACACCAGGTAAACTTTCAACAGACGTATTATTAGGTGCTGGCTGGGATAATCCTTTAATAATTATTTCATTCTCTTTAGTATTGGGTGTTGTATTCGGTATCGCTTCTGCAAAATTTGCTGCAAAAATGACAACAATCGAAGGGTAAGGCAAGATATAAACTATAAATCACTAACTTAATGGCAGTGATCGGTAGGATGGGTAGAGCGTAGCAGCGGTTTTTAGCTGTGCAGCGAAACCCATCAATCCCACTCATTAATCATTCTGAATGCTTTTTTTGCTGCCACCGTAGCAACTGAAAGGTACATAATAATAAAATCGCTCCCAGCGTATCAGCAAGCCAATCATTTAAATCACTAAACCGCCCCGGTACAAAAGATTGATGCCATTCATCAGAAGCGCCGTAAAGACTCGAAAAAACCAAACAGCTAAGTAATAAAAGCTTATGGGGTAATCGCAGATGGCGAAAAGCACGCACGGCAAAAAACGTTAAAATAAAATAAGCCCCCATATGCATGACTTTATCTTGATGTGGAAATTTCAAGGGAGTAGGCAGGCTTGATTGATCTGAAAGCCAATAAATAAAGCCACAAAAAAGGATAAGTAAAATCAAATCTAATGCTTTGATATAATGCGTTGATAATTTCATAGTGATGAATTAAGTTGAATAAATGAATAATATTTTTGATTTTGCAAAAGCCTGTTTGTACCGTGTTGATATAGACGAAAAGTTAGCGCTAAGTAAGCAAGCGTGGCAATTATATCAGCAAGGGAACTTAAGTTTTGCAGAGAACGATGAGCCAGAAGCGATTTCAAAAGTACAATTTCCTGCGCAGCCAGAGTTATTAGCCCCTCGATTTATGCCGCGACGATCGCTAGGAAGTAAAGAAGGCATGCAAGCCTTTTATCATTCTTTAGCACATATAGAGTTTGTAGCGATTTATTTAGCATGGGATATGCTTTATCGTTTTCGGGGTTTACCTGAGCAGTTTTATATTGATTGGCTACAAGTTGCTTATGAAGAATCGTTACATTTTGAAATGATTCGTGAGCATTTACGCACATTAGACCTAGATTATGGGGATTTACCCGCGCATCAAGGTTTATGGGAGCATGCTACTGATACAGATTATAGCGTGCTTGCACGGCTGGTTATTATCCCGCGTTGTATGGAAGCGCGAGGTTTGGATGTTACGCCAACGATGATGGAAAAAATTGCTAAATTTAAGGATGAGAAAGGCGTAGAAATTTTAACGCGCATTTACGAAGATGAAAAAACACATGTTAATTTTGGCTCACATTGGTTTAATCAACAATGTGACGTGCAGCAGCTGGATTCGGAAGAGACCTTTAAGCACTATTTATTAAAACACTTCCATCAAAGGAAACCAAAAGGCCCTTTTAATACAGCGGTGCGTTTACAAGTGGGTTTTACAGAGAATGAAATGGCTTGGTTAGAGGAACAATAATATGTACCAACATCCTATTTTTGCACTAGGTTTCAGGGCTTTTTTTAGCGTATCAGGCATATCTGCTTTATTGTTGATCGCACTTTGGTTAGCTATTTACACAGGAAATATTAATTTAATTAATTATTACCCAAGCAGTTTTTGGCATGCACATGAAATGTTATTTGGTTATACAGCAGCGGTTATTGCAGGCTTTTTATTAACCGCAGTTAAAAATTGGACGGGCGAGCCAACCATTATTGAGAAGCCGCTGGCTGCATTGGTTTTATTATGGCTTGCAGGGCGACTTGCACCTTTTACCGCAAACTATGTAATGCCAGAGCTCATTGCGCTGATAGATATTCTATTTTTACCCTGCTTAGCCTATTCCCTTAGCGTACCTATCTTAAAAGCTAAATATACTCGTGGACTTGTTTTTATAGGGCTAATCATGTTGATGGCAGCCAGTAATGCGCTGGTTCATGCGGAGATGCTAGATTATTTAGAGCAAAGTGCATGGTTAGGGTTACAGCTAATGATTGCGTTGGTGCTGGTTATGATACTAATCATTGCAGGAAGAGTTTTTCCTTTCTTTACCGAGCGTGGCGCTGGTGTTGCATTAATAAAAAAACCATTATTAGATGGGCTATCGATTGGATCAGCCGTTATGGTTTTTATTTTGCAGGTGCTGGATATAAACGGTGGAGTTTTAGCCATTGCAGCCGCTATCGCTGCAATTATTAATACTTTAAGACTAAAAAACTGGTTAGTTAAAGAAATTTTTTCTATTCCTTTGTTATGGGTGCTTTATAGTGGTTATGCTTGGATTATCATCGCTTTTGGTTTAACTATATTCAGTGCTTTCTCTATTATTCCAGCAACATTAGCATTACATGCATTTACCATGGGCGGCATAGGTGTGGTGACTTTGGCTATGATGGCGCGTGTTTCATTAGGGCATACAGGGCGTAATTTACAAGCGTCTAAGCAAATAGTGATAGCTTTCTTTTTAATTAACTTCGCTGTTTTTATAAGAGTATTTTTACCGCTACTTATTCCAGCAGGGTATGCGACTTTTGTGTGGATTGCAGGCATATTCTGGATAGCAGCCTTTCTATTATTTGCTATTGTTTACCTGCCTATATTAACAACTGCACGAGCCGACGGTAAAACAGGTTAAAATACGCAAATATAATCGTTTCAAATGCCTTTATGCACCTGTTAACGATAAATAACAATACATACTACGTTTTACGGCGATAGCTTTAAAACTAATCTTAACTTCATTTTTATATACAAATATTATGGCACTATATTGTGGAATTGTCGGTTTACCCAATGTTGGTAAATCAACCTTATTCAATGCGTTAACTAATGCAGAAATTGCAGCTGAAAACTACCCATTTTGTACGATTGACCCTAATGTTGGTGTTGTCCCCGTACCTGATTCACGAATGGATGCACTCGCTGAAATTGTAAATCCAGATAGAGTTTTACCAACCACGATGGAATTTGTTGATATTGCGGGTTTAGTTGAAGGGGCATCTAAAGGTGAAGGCTTAGGTAATAAATTTTTGGGCAATATACGCGAGACTGATGCCATTGTGCATGTGGTTCGTTGTTTTGAAGATGAAAATGTTGTCCATGTGGCAGGAAAAATTGATCCGCTGGGTGATATAGAAGTCATTAATACAGAGCTTGCTTTAGCAGACATGGCTAGTTTAGAAAAATCCTTAGTTAAAACCAGTAAAGCGGCAAGAACAGGCAATAAAGAAGAAGTTGCTAAAAAAGCCTGTTACGAAAGGTTGATTGCACACCTAGATGGCGGTGGTCAGGTTAGATCATTAGATTTATCAGAAAATGAATTAGAGATAATTAAAGATTTGTTTTTACTGACGATAAAACCAGCGATGTATATTGCAAATGTACAAGACGATGGCTTTGAAAATAACCCACTACTGGATGTCGTACAAAACTTTGCTGACGAAGAAGGTTCGGTTGTTGTTTCTGTCTGTGCCGCGATAGAAGCTGAAATAATTCAGTTAGATGAAGATGAAAAACAAGAGTTTATGGATGATTTAGGTTTGGAAGAGCCGGGATTAAACCGTGTTATTCGTGCTGCTTATAAATTACTGGAATTATCAACCTACTTTACTGCCGGTGTTATGGAAGTAAGAGCTTGGACAATCCCCGTCGGTGCAACAGCCCCGCAAGCGGCAGGTGTTATCCATACCGACTTTGAAAAAGGCTTTATCCGTGCAGAAGTGACAGCTTATGAAGACTTTGTGGAATGCAAAGGCGAGCAGGGCGCTAAAGATGCAGGTAAATGGCGCTTAGAAGGTAAAGATTACATTGTACAAGATGGTGATGTCGTACATTTTAGGTTTAATGTTTGACGTATAGGTAAATAGCATTTATAATGCCCGTTCTTTAGTTGATTAGATAACTAAAGAACGTGTGGCGATATAGCTCAGTCCGGTTAGAGCACAGGATTCATAACCCTGGGGTCCCAAGTTCAATTCTCGGTATCGCCACCAATCTCTATCCTTGTAAATCAAGGAGCTTCGATCCAATGTCATTGGGTGAATGTTTTAAACTCAAATTTCACTACGACACAAACTACGGAAGCCAATCTCGTAGCATTATGTAGTGTTTGTTTAAAACATTAACGAGGACTAATCATGTCTTATATCCGAACATTATCAAACAGCAAATTTCGCTCAGAAATTAGCAAGAATTACACTTCAATTTAATCTAAAACTTTTCCAATAAAAAAGCGGCCTGAATCTTAGGCTGATGGTATTGAGAAAAACATAGGTAAGATTCTAAGTATTAAACCCAAAAAACTAAAAAAGCTATCCCCTAGTCAAGTTGAAGAGTTAGGCGGCCTTTCTTTGTCTCAAAGATCAGGTGTTGAGATTGAATTTTTGACATTTAAAGCCCTTATTGATGAATACATGGGGCAATGGGGTAGGCAAGGGTGATAACTATATTCTCTGTGCTAAATTTTAGCTAATGGCATTTGCTGATAAGCCTGTCAAAAGCATTAAAGCTGAACATGTAGAAAAAATACTTAGCAAATACGCGGCAGGTGAAGTAGACGGTTATGGGCCATTTAAACCAAAATCTAATAATACTTTACTCAGGATGAAGGCAGTTTTATCAAGTATTCTTGTGTATGGAATTAATAAAAACTATTTGAATAAAAATGGCACAGAGAAAGTGCGAATTAAGGCTGAACCAAATTAGGTTGAGCGATTCCTTAGTGATGATGAAAGAGGGCGGTTACTACATTAGGCTTAAAGCCTATACTAGTACCGCAATTCCAGTCAGTGGTTAGTTATATTTAACTAGGCTGCTGATTTAAAGCCAAAAAAAAGCCTGTCTATTTTTTAATAGCCAGGCTTTTTTTGTTATCGATTTCAGGGGTTAATTATTTCCGTTATTATTACCTGGTTTCACTAAAACTTCAGTTGTAGCAGTTGCAGTATCTACATCCTGACTATCAATTGTCACAGTGGCAGTCCAGTCAATAAGACCTGCAGCTACATCAGTCCAGTTATTAGATACCCTTAATTTTTTATTAGGCGCTAAATCAACAAAATCTTCATTGTATGTAGTAAACCCCTCCGCTTTGATGGTGACTGTTCCGGAAACAGGCACTTCCGACTCTTTGGCGTTCGTGACAGTGACACTTAATTTTGCAGTTCGACCAACAAACAGACTGGTAGGAGCAGAGAAATCGGTAATTGATACCTCAGCGACTGGCATAGGCAAGATTTCATTAGTTGCTATTGTAGATGAACATTTCACTACATTTTCAATTGTACCGTTATTAGCATCAGTATAAATCACCGTAACAACAGTACCGGCAGTAACCTCTATAAAAGCATCTGTTGTAGCTGCATAAACACGTCGATCTTCACCCTGCTCAATCAGTTCCACTGTTTCTTCAATTATGCCACCCTCATTAGAGATAATGGCACACTCTCCATCAACTGCTTTGTCTGTAACCGTAACTTCCACAGATTCATCATCAACATCAACAGCTATATTGCCATCACCTACGCGCAAGGTTAACAATTCACCAACAAGAAATTCAGGTGCGGGAGAGATTGCAACGATGCCGTCAGGGCTTGTAAACTGAAGACTTGGAACGGGGGTTTCGCCGACATATACCGGTTCATCGGCAGGGAGACCTGAATTTGATGTATCCACTGCAGGCGTAATCCGAATGGTAAAGGTGCTGCTAAAGCTAGCCACATCACCAACAGTCACGATGTAGTTCAGCCCTACATTGACTAGGTCATCGATTACATCCTGAGTATATTCAAGATTTGTACCCCAGTCTATGATTGTAGCAGCTGAAACTTCGGCAAAACCCTCAGCCGCACCAGTCATCCATCCTAACCCTGCCGGTTGCAACGCTGGATTCCAACCATACCAGGCTAGCAGTTCAGCATCCGTTTCAGGGTTGCCATCATCGTCCCAGAAAATGCCGGTAGGCAGCATAGTATTTGGTAGCCAGGGACCAAACTGATTGCTAACATTGGTAGGAACTTGTGCATAGTCGCTTCCAAGGGTAGCCCCTGAAGTAAGGGTATCGGTTTGTCCGCTCAGGTTGGGATACTCTGCAATTTCGAACCCGGCACGGGTTTTCGGATCGAAGAACCCGGCTGGTCGATCATGCTTGAGGTCTGGCGGCCCAAACAATCCGGCAGAGAACACAGCCAACTGGTCAGCAGTAGTCCAAATTTCTGCCGGGACAGACAGGCTCAGATTGCCAACACCCACTCCGCTTGTCTCGTCAGATGCAAGTGTAAAGTTACTTCCGATACCCGTACCAACTTGAATGGTGAATCCCTCCAAACGGCCATCAGTCCAGTTGTTGATTTTCTGGAAGATCTGATAATCACGTGACCCTGCTTCAGCTTCAACATTGAAGACAAGGTCAATACCTTTTTCAAGACCAGCGCCATCAGCAACCGTCGTCGGCAGCATAGCAAGTTTATAACGCTTGTGGCTTTGGAAAGGACCACTGCAGGTGACTTGCAGTGGATCTACTGAATCAAGGAAATGATCAGCTAGATAGGAAGTGGCCATAATGCAGTTTTGGGGCTTTGGCTCCTTAACTCCCACGTCATCATTAACAATCTTGATACCGGAGGGCTCACCTACAGGCCAGTCCTTGGCCAGGACGTAACCCATGGTCACACCAAGATCGTCAGACACATTGCTCTGATAGGTAAAATCTGAATCGGTGCCAAAGCTATAGGAGCCATCGGACGGATCAAACCAGCTTAGGTCATCATCACCAATATTCCCTTGGGTCCCATGAAGAAGGACTTCAACATTATCAAGATTCCAGCCACCAAACCCGTCTGCAAGAAATTCAGTTGGATTAGGCGGCACTGAGGGTGCACTAGGTATTGAGGTGATTTTCCCCGCTTGAGCCGTAAGTGGAAAACCCACCAAGGTAACTGCAATAACAGCGGCACTGGCGATAGACGGGATTTTATTGCTTCCCCGAAAACACTGTTTTTTAAATGAACTGTTCATAATACTTTCTCCTGTATCAATTATTTTTGAAGACAACCTACTAAACATATCCGTTATAGAGGGTCACTCTTCGCTTGGGTAGAGTCGTTTTTGGACGTTTCTCTAAAATTTTTGAGATATAGCAAAATGTCATCCGTATGTTATTTCAACATTTTTTTACTGTTATAAATTAACTGGGGTAAGCCATACATTACTATATTTTTGTATTAGTACATTACTATGTTGGTATATTTCTGAGTCTAACATATAAAATAAGTAAGTAATATTAATAACTAGCTCATAGGTTTAGCTGAAGCGCGAAGCCCAAAAAAATAACCAATCATAGGGTTAGGCTGAAAAAATTAGCTCACCTGCAGTGCAGAAGTTCTCAATTTAAATAAATTCAATAAATTATGCTCAGGAACGGCTTAAATACATGCTTTTGAGACTTTAAAGTATTAAGTAATTTTGATAAAAACCCCAAAAATGGGAATTAATATTGAAAAAATCACCTTTTTTTCATAAAAAAAGTCACTGAGTGTTGAAAAACACTTCAGGGTGTCAATATAAAAAAACTATACCTAGTTGATTTCCTAAATTGAGAACTGCTGCCTATCGTGATGTTAAAACACGGGTAAAAAACTGGATTATTTACCCGTGTAAAAATAATAGCTACCCAAAACAGTGTATTCTTGTGCATACTATTTGAATAGATACACAAAAAGAGTTTTATGGTGTTGATAAAATGAGAGCAATAGAGCGCGTA
This sequence comes from Methylococcaceae bacterium, assembly GCA_030627265.1. GTDB lineage: Bacteria > Pseudomonadota > Gammaproteobacteria > Methylococcales > Methylomonadaceae > Methyloprofundus. The sequence goes on along the minus strand of DAOUSK010000016.1, from coordinate 6,563 downwards.
AGTTGGGCTTAGGCAGTAATTTAGGGCCTATAAGTTTACACTTAACCCCTGCTGCGTATTATTTTTCCTGCATTTTTAAAGGCAGATTAAAGTTCTGCGCACCAGTATACTCAGGTTATTTTGTGCAAGAGAAAAGCATTACAGGCGACACTCTATAGCAGGTCGTTTATAATTGTATAAGAAAAAATTTAAACTAAGGTAGGTTATTCAATGTCTAAAGACGCAATTAATCCAATAGAAGTATTGGCAGAGTATCGTACACACGTTGCAGAACGTGCTGAAAATGGCGTGGTACCTCAACCATTAAATGCAGAACAAGTTTCGGCTATTGTTGAGTTGGTTAAGCAGCCGCCTGCTGGTGAAGAAGACTTTATTTTGGATTTACTGGCATATCGAGTCCCTGCGGGTGTGGATGAAGCCGCTTATGTAAAAGCGGGATTCTTAGCGGCAATTGCTAAAGGTGAAGCAAGTTCAACTATATTAAATGCAGAGCGTGCAACGGAGCTGTTAGGCACCATGTTAGGTGGCTATAACATCGAGCCATTAATTGATTTATTGGATGATAAGGCATTAGCACCGATTGCCGTTAAAGCTTTATCGCATACTTTATTAGTCTTTGATGCCTTTCATGATGTGCAAGAAAAAGCACAAGCGGGTAATGCATTTGCAGAGCAAGTGATCAAGTCTTGGGCAGATGCTGAATGGTTTACTGCAAAATCAGCGGTTGCGACAAAAATGACGGTAACGGTTTTTAAAGTGACTGGTGAAACGAATACTGATGATTTATCACCTGCACCGGATGCATGGTCGCGCCCTGATATTCCATTACATGCGCAAGCGATGCTTAAAATCCCGCGTGAGGGCATTACTAATGCAGAGCAGCAAATTACCGAGTTAAAAGAAAAAGGTTTTCCTGTTGCTTATGTGGGCGATGTTGTTGGAACGGGGTCATCACGTAAATCAGCAACCAATTCTGTTTTATGGTTTACAGGCGATGATATTCCTTATGTACCTAATAAGCGCGGTGGTGGTGTTTGTATCGGTGGAAAAATTGCCCCTATTTTCTTCAATACCATGGAAGATTCTGGCGCGCTACCGTTTGAGTGTGATGTAGATAACTTGGCAATGGGCGATGTGATTGATATTTACCCACACCAAGGTTTAGTTAAACGCCATGATAGCGATGAATTGGTTTGTGAATTTACGCTAAAAACCAATGTGTTATTGGATGAAGTACGCGCAGGTGGGCGTATTCCTCTGATTATTGGTCGCGGCTTAACCGATAGAGCGCGTAAAGCGATGGGGCTTGAAACTTCTACTGTTTTTGCTCGCCCAGCGGATACGGAAAGCAGTAACAAAGGTTATACTTTAGCGCAAAAAATTGTTGGTAAAGCGTGTGGTATTGAGGGTGTTCGCCCAAATACTTATTGTGAGCCGCACATGACCACGGTCGGTTCTCAAGATACCACAGGACCCATGACGCGTGATGAACTGAAAGATTTAGCCTGCTTAGGTTTTTCTGCTGATTTAGTCATGCAGTCATTTTGTCATACGGCCGCTTATCCAAAACCGATTGATGTTGCGATGCAGCACAGTTTGCCTGATTTTATTATGAACCGAGGTGGTGTTGCATTACGTCCTGCGGATGGCATTATTCATTCTTGGTTAAACCGTATGTTATTACCAGATACGGTCGGTACAGGTGGGGATTCGCATACGCGATTTCCTATGGGAATTTCATTTCCTGCGGGATCAGGTTTAGTCGCTTTTGCAGCGGCGACAGGGGTTATGCCTTTAGATATGCCTGAATCGGTATTAGTACGTTTCAGTGGTGAAATGCAAGAGGGAATCACCTTACGTGATTTGGTGAATGCCATTCCACTGGCTGCGATTGAAAAAGGCTTATTAACGGTTGAGAAAAAAGGTAAGAAAAATGTTTTCTCAGGACGTATTTTAGAAATTGAAGGACTACCTGATTTAAAAGTAGAGCAAGCGTTTGAATTATCCGATGCATCCGCCGAGCGTTCAGCGGCAGGGTGTACGATTCGTTTAGGCGATGCGCCTATTCGTGAATATATGACATCTAATGTCACTATGTTGAAATGGATGATTGCAGAAGGCTATGGCGATGTACGGACGATTGAACGTCGCATTAAAGAAATGCAAGCGTGGCTGGCTAAGCCTGAGTTAATGGCTCCGGATGCTGATGCGGAATATCATACGATTTTAGAGATTGATTTAAATGCAATCAAAGAACCAATTATGGCTTGTCCTAATGATCCTGATGATGTGAAAACATTGGCGGATGTTGCTGGGACTAAAATTGATGAGGTGTTTTTAGGCTCGTGCATGACTAATATTGGTCATTTTCGTGCAGCAGGTAAGTTATTAGAAAAAGAAAAAGGGCAATTACCTACACAACTTTGGGTTTCTCCGCCGACAAAAATGGATCAAGCGCAATTAACAGAAGAAGGCTATTACAGTACCTTTGGTAAATCAGGTGCACGTATGGAAATGCCTGGCTGTTCTTTATGTATGGGAAATCAGGCGCGTGTTGCGGATAATGCGACGGTTGTTTCTACATCGACACGTAATTTTCCTAATCGCTTAGGTAATAATGCCAATGTTTATTTAGGTTCTGCAGAATTGGCGGCCGTGTGTTCTATTTTAGGCAAGATTCCGACTAATGAAGAGTATATGGCTTATGTCAGTAAAATTGCTGATAGCGCTGAGGATACCTATCGCTATTTGAATTTTGATCAAATCAAAAGTTATCAAGATAAAGCAGATTCAGTGAAGGATTAGTCTTTTATTGTTGTATTGATATTAAAAAACCAAGTTCTTAGGGACTTGGTTTTTTTTTGAGATTTTTGCACGGGTAAAGAAGTATGGTTACCATTTTAAGGTGGGGCTAGCTTATAAAATGTAGGATGGGTAGAGCGTCTTTTTGCGAAACCCATCACGTTATACGTAGAGTTGATGATGGGTTTCACTTCGCACCTAAAAAACAGGTGCTTCATTCTACCCATCCTACTTTTTGCATGAAAGTCTGCGCGCCAACTGCTTACTTGTTTGAGATTGTAATTTTTTGTTTTAGCGGTTAATTCGGATTAAAAATCATGAGTATCATAGAAGATAATCAAGAAAAATTTGATATAGAAGGATTTTTAAAAAATTTAACGCGCCTTCCTGGTATTTATAAAATGCTCAATGAGAAGGGCGATATTATTTATATCGGCAAAGCAAAAAATTTAAAAAATCGTGTTTCTAGTTATTTTAGAAAAGGTGCCGCCTCGCCTAAACAGCAGGTCATGGTCGCAAAAATAGTGAGCATAGAAATTGCTGTCACACATACTGAAGCAGAGGCTCTGTTACTTGAAAGTCAGCTCATTAAAAAGCATAAACCACGCTACAATATTTGCTTAAGAGATGATAAATCCTATCCTTATATTTTTATTTCTTCTGAGCAAAAATTTCCTCAAATTACTTCTCACCGTGGTGCAAAAAAGAAAAAAGGCAATTATTACGGGCCTTATCCTAGTGCGGGAGCAGTACGGGAAACCCTGAAATTATTACAAAAAATATTTCCGATTCGGCAGTGTGAAGACTCTTATTATAAAAATCGTTCTCGCCCTTGCCTACAGCACCAAATTGAACGCTGTACTGCACCTTGTGTTGGTTTAATTACAGAGTCAGCGTATCGAGAAGATGTCAAAAATACGGAGCTTTTTTTAGCAGGAAAAAGCGAGTTATTAATTGATAAATTGATTGATGATATGGATCAATTTTCAGCTAAATTAGAATTTGAACAAGCGGCAGTTATACGCGATAGAATCAGCCAGTTACGTACTATTTTAGAAAAAAATTATGTGAGTGGCAATAAAGGCGATGTTGATGTGATTGCTTGTGCGACTAAAGCGGGAGTGGCTTGTGTGCAAATCTTTTTTATTCGCAATGGGCAAAATCTAGGTAATAAAACATTCTTTCCAAAAATAAACAGTGAGTTTAGTCCTGAAAGTATTTTATATGCTTTTATTCCACAATATTATTTAGATAAAAATATCCCCTCGGAGTTGATAGTTAGTCATGAACCTGAAGAAAGTGCCTTATTAAGTGATGTGCTTACTTTGCATGCAGGGCACGGCGTGAGTATATCGACCAATGTACGCAGTGACCGTGCAAAATGGTTACAAATGGTACAAGTGAATGCGGATAATGCCTTAATGACTAAACTTGCGGATAAACAAGGTATTTATACACGGTTTTTAAGTTTGCAAGAAGAGTTAGGCTGTAAAGAGCTGCCAAAGCGTTTAGAGTGCTTTGATATTAGTCATACACAAGGTGATTTTACGGTTGCCTCTTGCGTCGTTTTTGATAGGGAAGGGCCTGTAAAATCAGCTTACCGACGTTTTAATATAGAGGGGATTACGCCTGGAGATGACTATGCGGCTATTTATCAAGCGGTTTCACGACGATTTAAGCGCTTGGTAAAAGGAGAACATGAGGCGCCTGATATTTTATTTATTGATGGTGGAAAAGGGCAGGTGCATCAAGCTGAAAAGGCATTGGGGGAATTACAAGTAAATGATGTTATGATAGTGGGCGTTTCTAAGGGGCCTGATAGAAAAGCAGGTATGGAAAAAATGATATTACCGGGGCAAGAACAGCCTATCGATACTAACCCTAATGCAAGTGGGTTATTATTAATTCAACATATTAGGGATGAGGCTCACCGCTTTGCAGTTACTGGGCATAGAGGGCGACGAGGTAAAGCAAAAAAAGAATCACCTTTAGAAGCAATAGCAGGATTAGGGCCTAAAAGGCGACAAATTTTATTAAAGCAATTTGGCGGATTACAAGGAATCTCACGTGCAGGCGTAGAGGGACTTTCTAGCATAGACGGAATTAGCCGACAATTAGCTCAACGCATATATGACACATTCCATCATCACGATGATTAAGACATTAAATATACCAACAATTCTTACGCTTTTACGTGTGGCACTCATTCCCGTTTTAGCTGTTTTTTTCTATTTACCTTGGGAATACTCTAATACTGTCACCACGTTTATCTTTTTTATTGCCGCTGTTACTGATTGGCTAGATGGGTACCTTGCACGAAAAATGGGTTTGGAAACTAAATTCGGTGCTTTTTTAGACCCTGTTGCCGATAAAATAATGGTCACTTTTGTTTTAGTGTTATTAGTCGAAGCAGAAGCAAGTATTTGGATGACTATTCCCGCCGCGATTATTATCTGCAGAGAATTGACCATTGCATCACTGCGCGAATGGATGGCAGAAATGAGCTTGCGGGCAACGGTAAAAGTTTCTCAAATAGGTAAGTGGAAAACATCAGCACAAATGCTAGCGATTGCTTGTTTATTGTATCGTGAAGAAGTCTTCGGTTTTTCTATGCAGTTATTTGGGTTAATCATGCTGTATATTGCAGCGATTTTAACAGTATGGTCGATGGTGAGTTATTTAAGAGCAGCTTTTAAAGCAATGGCTGATTAAGCGCTATAGCTTCAGGTTTTATTGAATTTTCAGACCTCAGTAACAATTTGAAATAATTATAATAAAAAAGTACTAAAATTTTTGACACTTTATCGCCTTTCCCTGAGGGAAAAGGATAGGATGAAGGAAAAATTGATAGATCAGAAATCTTTGGAACAATGAGCGCAATAGGGATAATATGGATAAGGAAACACAAAAAGAGCAAGAAAAAGAAAAAGTAAGAGATGAAATTCTTGCTGCCGCTTTAAAGTTATTTACCGAAAAAGGATATTTCAATACTTCATTAGGTGAAATTGCTGAGGCTTCGGGTGTTAAGACAGCGGCGGGCGTTTATAAGCATTTTAAAAATAAGCAAGAAATTGCAAGTGCTTTGTATGCTTGGATAGTTGATCGATTAAGTGTTTCTATTGATGATATTCGCCGTCGTAATCGAAAATCTCCTGAACAATTGCGAGAAATTGTCGATTTATGGTTTCGTTTAACCGATGATGCGCCAGAAGTGATGCGTTTTATTTTAGTGTTAAATGTGAGTGAATTTTTACCTGATGAAAAACCATTAATGGAAAGCCCGGCATTTATTAAAATATTACGTGTATTACATGGTGGTATAAAAGCAGGCGATATTAAAGCAGTGGATTCACAACGTGCTTATTGCAGTTTTTTTGGCATTATTGAAAATACTTTAAAGCAAGTATTAACAGGTACGCTAACCAAAAAAGCAGATTACTACCAGAATGATGCTTGGTCTATTGCTTGGGATGGGATTGCTAAAGATTCTTAATTTCTTATGAGCGAATCTTATAAGTATCTGCGATAAGCTATTTATTTAACCTTATGTAGGGTGAGTAGAACTGCGCAGCTGCCTTTTTAGCCATAGGTATCTGCACAAGTTTGTAATAAAAAAAGGAATAAAAAACAAGTTGTTATATCGTAGGCTGGATGGAGCTTATCTAGCGTAGCGACGATAACGAAATCCGGCATTTTCGATATCATGATATGTCGGATTTCGTTTTTAATGCTTCGCAATAAAAAATCTCATCCAACCTACG